>NZ_JBHSHC010000052.1:0-102208 GCF_042652925.1 Effusibacillus consociatus | reverse complement strand
GACATTTAAAAAAAATGCTCATTGATCCAACGGATACGTATGTCATTCAATATCCATATTTATCTAAATATTGAATTAATATCCATACTCAAAGAGAGTAGGTGGCTACTCTCTGATACCGAGCAGACTGATCGTTTCACAAATACGGTAGAATATCACAAAATCTTCCATTTCACCCAATCGTTCTAAGCACCTATGAATATTTCAGGTCCTTAATTTCCTCTATATATGCCTCTTGATACCTTTCAAGGAAGAAATATTTTGGTTTATCTTGATATACTCCTTCTGCAGTAGATAATTGCGCTGAATTGGGATGATCGTTATTTACCGTAACACAGCCCTTTGAACCGAATACTTCAACTCTCTGATCATATCCATAAACCGCTTGTCTGCTATTATCAATAACCCCGATTGCGCCATTTTTAAATTTCTATGTGGTAATCGCCGTATCAATATCCCCTAATTCCCCGAACACCGGATCGACCAAAACAGCACCCTGCACGTACACTTCTTCTACATCGCTTCCGGATAAATACCTTGCCATATCAAAATCATGTATGGACATATCGATAAAAATCCCGCCGGACACTTTGACATATTCTTTCGCCGGAGGATTGGGATCTCTGGAGGTGATCTCTATAATGTGCGGATCTCCGATTTGGCCGGCATCGATCATCTCGCCGAACTCTCAAAAGTTATGGTCAAACCGACGATTGAATCCAACTTGCAGCTTGACTCCTGTTTCTTTTACAACTTCCAAAGCTTGCTTCGTATTATCAATATCGAAACTGATCGGCTTCTCGCAGAAGATATGTTTTCCTGCTTGCGCGGCTTCCATTATCAGTTGATCAGGAGTAATTTCAATTCATTCTTCAAAAAATCTTAACATAAAATTTGACTTGTTGAGAACATTACCGAAGCCAAACGCCTATCCCCAATGCAACCATACCACCCGCAACCGAACTGACCAGATTCACTACATCGTTTGTAAGAATCCGAAACCCGCGTGACTTTCTCGTGGGGAGGTCACAGTGAATACGTCGTTCCGCTTCTTTCCCGCAGATAGAGCAGCGGTACATCACCTGCCAGCGTGCGCCAAGCAGTGAATCAAATAAGGAACCTGCAGTTCCGGCCACTGTGGCAATCAGCAACAGCCTCCAATCCAGGATTGAATGAACCGACACTCTATTATCTGCCTCAGGAGGAGCGAACGATAGTAGAATCCAGGCGTTCCGATAAACAATCCTCCCAGCATAGAGGCGCTCAATCCCAATGAAGAAATGCCCCCTGATGTTCCGGCGGGAACTTTTTTCCCCGTAAGGATAGACCGCGGAGGTTTACGGCTGAGGCCGCCGATTTCGGTTGCCCAGGTATCCGCGTTAACAGCAGCCATTACGCCAATATAGGCGCTCCACCAGAGGGGATGTGGCCACAGATAATTTCCGACACATAACAGCACTCCTATGCCGCCGTTTGCAAGCACCTGGCCTGCATCTCTTCTTCCCGTCTTTTCATAACTTTCTTCGACTTTTTCTTTTGTTTTTTGCTTCCATTTGGTCAGTAATGATGATGAAATAAAGAAAGAGATTAACGTTCCAAACCAGGCGAGGTTCCCGCAGTAGTAAAGTACGGTTCCTACCAATATAGCCGCAAGCATGCCTGATCCTGACAACGATCGCTTTCTATATGCCAACCCGGCAATTCCCAAACTTCCCAAAAATCCCAGTGCTAAGTCGATCATAACATTTACCTCTTTTTTCTTGGCAGATTTGTGACAATTGTTGCATACTCTAGAAAAATAGTGGTACTATGTAATGTAGAATTGTTCCGAACAGGAGGAGATTCCGTGTTTCGTTATTATTTGGGTATCAGCATCATGTGTGCCGTCTTCGCTCTATTCTCCCTACTACTTGCTCATGCGGAAAGCGCTGCAGCTCTTGCAACCATATTTGTCGGGATCGCGGGTGCATTTTTGGCAATTGCATTCATTACTTCCGGCCCGGAATCCCGTTGGTAGCACGTACATAGCGGAGCCACAAACACCTTTGACCTTTGCAAGTGGTCAAAGGTTTTTTTGTATTTGTTCATTCAGCAAAAACGGCAGTATCTCTTCCGACCGGCGATTAATCCAAACAATCGGGGCCCCGTTCCGTTTTACAATTTCGGGAAGCTCTCGGCATGGAGACATTTCCAGCCGAGTTCCCACAATCAATAATAAATCGGCCCTGCCCACCCAATCAACCGCCGTTCCATAATGAAACACCTCCTCTCCCACCAGAACAATGTTTGGCTTAAGCAAATCCTTACAGGATGGACACTTTGGAATTGCTGCCGTATCGATCAGATCGGATGAAAAAATCGATTTGCATCCGACACAGACAAGTTCAAGCAGGTTTCCGTGCATCTCCAGAACATGCTTGCTCCCAGCCCTCTGGTGAAGCCCGTCAATATTTTGCGTTATAACACGCATTCCATTTTGCGCCAGCGCAATGTGGGCCGGATTCGGTTTCGCTTCTTTCCAGTGAGATTGCATATGACGATAATATTGATAAAACTCTTCGGTTGAATTGAAAAACATCTCCAACGTAAAAAAATCTCGTAATTCAATTCCCTTCCATTCTCCAGATATAGTGGGCAGTCCGCTGGCAACGGAAATTCCGGCGCCTGTAATGGCCACGGGATGTTCCGCGGCACACAGTTGTTGTTCCCATTTCACAAGAAGTTGTGGATCAAAAAGTTCGTTTTCCCGCATATTCCCACCCCTTCTTTGCTATTGTTCTCGGGACAAGGAAGAGCATGCATGTAAAAAACCACTCGTTTCTCCACGAAGACAACGTGGAGAAACGAGTGGTTCATGTGTTAGCAGCAGCGGTTTACTGTTCCGCTGTCAAACCGATTTTTTAATGCATACATATAATATTCTTTTTCGGACATGGGAGGCTGGTCCGGATGGGTGGACTTATGGTGCTCAAGATATTTTTGATAGTCAGGCATACCGAAGATCGTTTTCACGTTAGACCGTGCTTGACCGATCCACCCCATAATTTGTTTCACAAGTCATTAACCTCCGATTGTTGTGCCTGGGAGCTTCGATTGAATAAACGGAGTTTCTTTCAGTTCCGGTTTTTGTTTACGAACCAGAATGTTAAACCAGGTACGGAAAGAATCAAGGATCAATAGGACAACGACCAAGATGAAGATACCCGTCACAATTGCATCCAACGTATTATTGAACACAATCTGTTCCATTACTTTTTGTGTCTTAGCAGGTGCAAGGAGCTGCCCTTGTGCCAGTGCGTCCGAATATTTCTTGGCAGCCGACAGGAAACCGATTTTCACATCCGGATGGAACAGTTTCATGAAAGCAGCTGTTAAAGTGGTAACGCAAAGCCATACAAACGGAAGAAGCGTAACCCACGCATACCGCGCTTTCCCCATTTTGATGATAATTGTGGTACCAACAGCCAGGGCAATCGCTGCCAGCATCTGGTTCGAAATCCCAAACAGAGCCCATAGTGAGTTGATTCCGCCAAACGGATCAATCGTTCCTTGATACAGGAAGTACGCCCATCCAAAAGTAATGACAGCAGATGCAATCACATTGTATGCGTATACATCGGTTCGAGCGAAAGGCTTATAGAAGTTGCCGACCAGATCCTGGAACATAAAACGTCCGATACGGGTACCGGCATCAATTGTTGTAAGGATAAAGACCGCTTCAAACAAGATTGCAAAGTGATACCAGAACGCTTTTGCCCCTGCCAGAAAGCTTGCGAAAATTTCCGCCATCCCAACCGCGAGGGTAGGTGCACCACCCGTACGTGAGATGATATATTTTTCACCGATTTCTTTTGCTGTTGTTGCAAGTTGGTCAGGAGTAACCGTGAAGCCCAGTTGAGTAATCTTAGCGGCCGCCGCGACAGTTGCAGCTCCGATTGCCGCTGCATCTGCTCCTGCTGCCGGTGCTAATCCTGGGGTGTTCATCACGAAATAAACGCCAGGGTCAAGTGCACACGCGGCGATCAAAGCCATAACAGCAACGCCAGACTCCATCAACATCCCGCCATAACCGATTGTACGAGAATGTGATTCCTTTTCCAGCATTTTCGGAGTAGTACCGGAGGAAACCAATGAATGGAATCCGGATACCGCACCACAGGCGATGGTAATAAACAAGAACGGGAACAACGGTCCTGCGAATACTGGGCCTGTACCATCAACGAATTTACTGATAGCAGGCATTTTAAGGTCAGGCATCACAATCAGAATCCCAACTGCCAACAGAACAACCGTACCAATTTTGAGGAAGGAACTCAGGTAATCCCGAGGTGCCAGCAATAACCACACCGGCAAGATCGATGCAACAAAACCGTATATGGCTATGCCAATTGCCAATTGAGGTTTAGTAAATGTAAACATCTTAGCCAAAGTCGGGTCAGCCGCTACGAATTGTCCAGCCCACAGGGACAGCATCAGAAGAGCAAATCCTATGAGCGATCCTTCCAAAACCCGCCCCGGTCGAATGTAACGCATATAAACTCCCATAAACATCGCAATCGGAATGGTCATGACGATTGTAAATACACCCCAAGGAGATTCTGCAAGCGCATTCACAACAACCAGACCAAGAACTGCTAACAGGATGATCATAATTGCAAGGATACCAAAGGAAGCGATCATTCCGCCAAACGGCCCGATTTCATCCTTAGCCATTTGACCCAGAGATTTACCGTTGCGGCGCATGGATCCCATCAAGATCACACAGTCTTGAACCGCACCTGCCAGAACTACCCCGATAATAATCCAGAGTGCTCCTGGGAGATATCCCATTTGGGCGGCAAGGATCGGCCCTACGAGCGGACCCGCGCCTGCGATTGCAGCAAAGTGGTGGCCAAACAATACCCATTTTTGAGTGGGTACATAATCTTTTCCGTCGTTGTTGATTTCAGCAGGAGTTGCCCGATTATCATTCACTTCATAGATCTTTTTTGCTATAAATTTACTATAAAACCGATATGCCACCGCATAGGAGCAGACAGCAGCGATCACCAACCAAGCGGCCGAGATCGTTTCTCCGTTTGACAAAGCCAACAGTGCGAACGCTGCAGCACCAAGAACGGAGATGGCTGTCCAAATTAAGATCGACAGTATTCCCTTTTTCACCAAATAATTCCCCCTCGTCGAATATTCTAATAATTAAAAAATGATTTAATCACCTAATTATATTCACGGTTTGGACAAAAAATCAATCCTTGTACTGTCGTTTTTTAGTAGAACATAGTTTTTTCCATCGTTTAACAAGTAAGCAGGCCAGATTTGAAATCATCCGGTTTCCAGAACTGCACATGGAAGTAATACGATTGTCACTGCGTTCAATTTCTGTCCCCCCTGTAAAGTCTTTATTCAAATTTATCATACTAAATGAATACGCTTTTTTTGGGTCTTCAGGATAGAATGCAAAAGTTGGGGGATGAAAATCAAAAATCAAGGATTGGAATGCAATCGTTTTCAAACAGAGGTTCCTCAAAAGCCAAAAAGCTGTTTCAGGTCTTTCAAGTAGGTTCGGCTGACCGGAACCTTTGAGCCATTTTTCATGATCAGAATATAAGTGGAATTGAACCACGGTTGGATTTCCATAATGCCGTCCAGGTTGACGAGAAATGCGCGGTGGACACGCACAATCGGCGTGTTTTGCAGCTTTCGCTCAAGATTCACAAGCGGTTCACTCACTATATAATGCTGTTCATCGGTTACAATCACGGTTTTCCCTTCCGTGGAGCCGATGTACAGAATTCTGCCTACATTCATTAATAAAATACGGTCTTCCACTGTAATAGCCAATTTGTCGGGGCGTTCCAGTCGGGTGATATTCCGCAACTTGATCATCTTGTCAACGGTTTGCCGGATCCGGTTTTCGTCAAAAGGTTTGAGGATATAGTCGACGGCGTTCAACTCAAACGCTTTTAAGGCATAATCATCATACGCTGTGGCAAACACAATTTCCGGCCGATGGTCAAAGTCTAAAAGCTGTCGTGCCAAATCCAAACCGCTGTCTTCGGACAGCTGAATATCCAAAAATACGACATGAGGCGCCAATTTTCTAACCTGCACTATGGCATCTTCAATGCAGTCGGCTTCCCCGACCACTTCCACCCGTTTGCTTTGACAAAGAATGTAAGCCAATTCGTCTCTGGCCAGCATCTCATCATCCACTATAAAAGCCTTCAACATGCCGATCCCCCCACTTGTATTGACTTAAAGGCAGCATTATCACGATTTTTGTTCCGACATCCCGTTCGCTTTCAATATGAAAGGCGGCATCCGGACCGTATATTTCTTCGATCCGCTTTCGGATATTAGACAAGGCTGTTCCGGTGCCTTCCGTTGAAGTTACGTTCTCTTTCCCGAGTGACCCAAGCAAACCGCCGGGGATCCCTTTTCCGTTATCCTCAGTAATCAGAATCATTTTTTCATTCTGTTTGAAAGCCCGGATGGTCACGTGCCCTTTTCTCTTTGCAAAGGATTTCGGAAAGGCATGACGGATGGCATTCTCAACTAAAGGCTGCAGCGTAAACGGTGGAATTAACACCTCTTCAAGCGAAGGGTCAATCGCTAGACTGACCGTGTATTTACCGGGATAGCGAGCCTGTTCCAACGACAAATAGGCCTCTACATGCTCCAGCTCCTTTTGGAGCGGGATGAGCATTTGACGTGCCCCCTGCAGATTGCTGCGAAAAAAGGCCCCCAATTTCAGCAGGAGCTTTCTTGCTTTTTCCGGCTCGCTCCTGTAGAGGGCGGAAATGGTATTGATCGCGTTAAACAGGAAATGGGGATGAACCTGAGCCTGCAACGCCTTAATCTCGGCATCCTTTAACAATTTACTTTGAAGTTCCGCCTCGGCCAGTTCCAATTGAGTGGAAAAAAGCTTAGCGAGTCCTTCCGAGAGCTCCTGTTCCACCTGATCCAACTGGTTCGTTTGAGTAAAATAAAGCTTTAACGTCCCCACAGTTTTCCTGTGAACTTTCAGGGGTATTACAATGGCTGCCTGCAGGGCGCAGTTTTTGTGAAAACATTGAATTTCTTCCCGTGATTCCGCCTTCAGGATTCGCCCATGCTCCAATGCATTTTTTGTCAATCGGGTGCACATGCTTCGCATCGGAATATGGTGATCGGAGCCTACTCCGACGTGTGCCAAAACTTGATGTTGATCCGTTATGGAAACTGCGTCGGTGTTCGTCCATTTTAAGATAATCTCAGCAACCTTCCTGCAGGAGTGGGCATTCAACCCCTGTCGAAAAAACGGGAGCGTCAGATCGGCTATATAAAGCGCTTTATGTGTCTGAAAGGCACGAGTCCGTTCCTCTTCCTGAAGAATGGATTGAATGATGAGCATAAACAACAGTGTACCAAAGCCGTTGACGGCAATCATCGGAAAACTGATAATCTTGACAAGCTCAAGTGCAGATTCAAAAGGTTTGGCCACCGCTATAATGATCCCCATCTGGATACATTCCATAAAAATCCCGATGGCTACTGCCCTCCACGGCGCGTTTTTTTCATCTTTTTTAAAGCGCTTTCCAACAAGCCCCGTGACGATACCCGCCAGTATCGTTGAGATGGCACAAGCAACGGCCGTAAAGCCGCCTAGTGTCAACCGGTGCAATCCGGCTATCACACCCACTCCAAGGCCGACAAGGGGACCGCCAAATAACCCCCCAATGGCCACTCCCATGACCCTTGTGTTGGCGATGGCGCTGCCATAATCCAAATCCGTCTGCCACACTTGTGTAGAAATTGAACTGTTGTGGATTTCAACCCCTGTATAGTTACTGATGATTCCGAACGTTCCGAATATGGCGATTAAGAGCATTTTTTCCGAAAATGCGTGCTCATTATGGATAATCTGACGAAACGATTTCATTCTGGAGAGCAAAAACGCGACAATAACGAGAATCCCAACACGTTCCAGCATTAAGAACAGCAAATTGATCAATCCATCTCACCTCCTCACTCTATTATCACTCTTATTAATTAAATTATATAGTTTTTGTAACACAAATAAACACAAATATAGAGCTGATCAGCGAAAAACACGAATCGGCAAAAGGATTCTAAAAACTATCTTTTAAAAAAAAAAGCGATGCAGTCCATCCTGCATCACTCGATTTCACCATCATACACATAATCTTCTCTGACAAACGGATTGAGCTTCTTTTCACGTTCAACAGTGGTTTCCGGACCGTGTCCCGGATACACAACAGTTTGTGGAGGAAGCGTGTATAACTTGGTGCGTATGCTGGTAATTAAAGTGTCAAAATCTCCACCCGGCAAATCCGTGCGACCGATACTGCCATAGAACAGCGTATCCCCGGCAAAAACCTGATCTTCCAAAATATATGCCACCGAACCAGGAGAATGTCCCGGAACAAATACGACCGACAGCTCCCTGCCTGCAAACGGAATCTTATCTCCCTCCGCCACAAAGTGATCCGCGGCGGGATCTGTTATCGGCCCCCCCAATTGCGGCCACCTGCCGGATCCGTTAAGCATCGGATTGGTTAGCCAATCTTTCTCATTCTCATGGATGTATATGGGTGCCCCCGTAACTTCTTTAAGCTTCCCCAAACCTCCAATGTGGTCCAAATGAGCGTGCGTAAGTAAAATATGTGTAACCTTATAGTCATCAATTGCGTCCAACACAATCTCGGGATTGTAGCCGGGATCAATCACGAGCGCAGTCCGTGTACCTTCATCAGTTACTACATAACAATTGGTTTGGAAAGCACCAAGTGCAAACCCTTGGATATGCATGATTATTGCCATTCCTTTCGCTTCGCTCAAGGCACAAAACGGAATGAAATCCGTTTCCCTCGGGCGATTTTTTTGTATTCTTAATTTACAGGGATCACAGTACACTACAAATCACGCGGAGGTGAGTGGGCCGCCCCATTTATGAGGTGACCGCATGATTATATGTGTAGATTGCCTTTCCGAGCACAAATAAGTGTCGCTTCGAGCACGCAGACTTATCTTTGATAAACAACTCGTTTATTGCTGGGCAATCAGTCAATGCTGACTATCCCTGTATATCATGGAAAGGAGATACCCTATGGCTTTAAAAATTGTGTACCCCGTCTGTTGTGGAATTGACGTTCACAAAACCTTCGTGGTTGCTTGTATCGCTTCCACCAAAACAGCAAAGGCGTCACGACTTACAAACGCCATCGCTTTTCAACCTTTACCAAAGGACTGAATGAGCTGTCACAATGGCTTTGTGAGAATGACTGCAAGGATGTCTGTATGGAATCGACCGGGAAATACCGGATTCCCGTGTTCAATATTCTGGAGCATTCCTGCAACATCACGCTGGCTCACCCGAAATACGTCAAGGCTATTCGCGGCAAGAAGACGGACAAAAAGGACGCCCAATGGATTGCCGATTTGTTCAAGCACGACCTTGTCGCCGGAAGCTTTATGCCTCCCTTGCCGATCCGGCAGCTGCGCGACCTGATGCGCTACCGCTTTAAGCTGACAAACTTTTCGTCGAGCGAGAAAAATCGGCTCCAAAACAGCCTGACGGTTTCGAACATTCAGCTTGGAAATGTCGTTTCCGATACGTTCGGCAAAAGCTCTATGAAGATTATTGACAAACTGCTGGACGATCCGCTCGATACGTCTTTTGACATGGAACCGCTCATTCACGGCTCCATGAAAGGGAAACTTCCCGAACTGAAACTCGCGATTGACGGACTCATTTCGCCCGAACAGGCTGGAAAAATCAAGGTCATCAAACAACACTACGAAGACCTTGAATCCCGTAAAGCAGATCTGGAAGCCATTATTCTTTCTCTTGCCGAGTCCTACTCCGAAGAACTCAAGTTGATCTTGACTGTACCGTCCTTCAAAAACCTGTTTTCCGCCATTGCCGTGGTTTCGGAAATCGGTGTGAATATGGACGTGTTCCCGACAGCCAAGCATTTGTGCTCCTGGGCAGGACTCACACCTTCAAATAATGAAAGTGCAGGCAAGAAAAAGTCAGTAAGGATTTCGAGAGCCGGCTGCTACATCAAGCCCCTTTTGGTACAGTGTGCTACCGCTGTAGTCAAAAGTGAAAAACATCCCGAAATCCGAAACCGCTACTTACAACTCAAAAGGCGTAGAGGCCACAAACGCGCAATCATTGCGATTGCCCGTATGCTGTTAACGGCCATCTACCATATCTTGAAGAATAAAGAACCCTACAACCCCGATTTGTATAAAACATCCGATGTTCGTCCAGTAAACCGTGAAATCACGGTAGAACAAGCGATTTTATTGGCACAAGCTCAGGGGTACCGAATTATGACGGTTGCAACCTGATTTCCTTCCCCTATCAGTAATACATAATTTACCATTTAGTCGTCTTGTGAACGGCTTATTTAGCATGCCATTTTCCCTGTTGAGTGTGTTTGCTAAGGATTTCAGACTTCACCCCCCTTATTCGATCATTCCTTCAAGAGGTGAGGAGGCACTCGCATAACGTTTCTTTGGAATTCGGCCCGCAAGAAAACCTTTGCGACCGGCTTGTACCGCGAGTTTCATTGCTTCCGCCATCAAAACCGGATTTGTCGCTCCCGCTACAGCCGTATTCAGGAGAACACCATCTGCCCCCAACTCCATGGCCAGCGCGACATCGGACGGGGAGCCTACACCTGCATCAATAATAACAGGGACCTTCGCCTCTTCGATAATAAATTTAAGATAATGCGGATTCACAATACCAAGCCCGGAACCGATTGGAGAAGCACCCGGCATTACCGCATGGGCCCCCGCTTCTTGCAGATGGCGAGCCAGAATCGGGTCATCAGAAGTATATGTAAGCACCGTAAATCCCTCTTCCACCAGGATTCGGGTTGCCTTTAGAGTTTCAATCGGATCCGGCAGCAGGGTTCGTGGATCTCCAATCACTTCCACCTTGATCATGTCACAGAGACCTGACGCTTTTGCCAAACGGGCGATGCGAACCGCTTCTTCTGCAGTTGCCGCACCGGCTGTATTAGGGAGCAACGTGTATTTTTTCAGATCGAGACGCTCAAGAAAATTGGGAGCATCGGGAGTTTCCAGATTAAGCCGGCGAACCGCAAACGTGAGAACCTCGGTTCCCGAAGCGTCAACCGCTTGCTGCTGAATGTCCAAATCGGAAAACTTGCCTGTTCCCAGAAATAAACGGGAAGCAAAACTATGGTCTCCGATTTGCAAAACATCCGACTGGACTGTGGATTGGGCCGTTTGAGTGGTCATTATGAATTCCTCCTAATCAACCGCCACCGACAAAGTGGACGATTTCGATTTTATCCCTGGGACTAACCTTCATTTCTTCGTATTTTTCACGCGGCACAATTTCCAAATTGTGTTCAATTACAATGATTTTTTCATTAAGCCCGAAATGGTTCACTACATCGGCGATTGTCTTCGCCGCGTGAAGATGTTTGATCTGCCCGTTAATGATCAGTTCCATATTATCTCCCCTTCCTCTCTGACACGATCCACTTGTGCCCGCAGAGCACTGGAGGCTTGGTAAACATCATCCGCTCCTATGACAGCACTGATCACCGCAACGCCATTCGCACCGGCTTGTACGATTTCTGCAGCGTCTTCCTGCTTGACCCCGCCAATCGCAACAATCGGTAACGACACATGACGGCGAACTTCCCGGATTCCTTCTATCCCGATCACCGGTTCCGTATCCAGCTTGGTTTGAGTAGCTTTTATGGGACCAAGCCCAATGTAGTCCGCCCCTGCCAGCTCTGCCGCAACAGCTTCTTCTACGCCGTGGGTGGAGATCCCAATGATTTTGTCAGGTCCCAACAGCTTTCTCGCTATCTCGATCGGCATATCATCCTGACCCAAATGAATACCATCGGCATCTACCGCGAGTGCAATATCCAATCTGTCGTTTACAATGAAAGGAATGGCCTTTTCTTTCGTTATCTGTCGTAACAGGCGGCCCATCTCCAGAAGTTCACGGGAAGATATGTCTTTCTCCCGGAGCTGTATGCAATCGGCTCCCCCATCGATAGCCTCCCTGATGACATCTTCAAGACGTCTGCCTTTTAAGAAAGATTTACCTGTTATGACGTACAGCCTGCTATCCATATGAACCACGCGCCTTCAACAACGAATAAAAAAACCGCTCCCCATTAGGAAGACGGCAGATGACTTGTATGATCCAGTCGCCACTTCCCTTCGCTGGCATTATCCAGCCCAGGCACACTGCCTGACAGGTTCCAAGGGTTGAGGAACGTCCTCTCTCAGCCGAATTATCATCAGCACCCCTAGTGGAATCATTAGCATAAGTTTACCAAAAAACACTTTCTCCTGACAATAGCCAGTTCAAAAATCGGCTAGATCAAAAATTGTCGAGACACTGCAAATCCGGCTACCTGATCTGCAAATATCGTGATCTCCGGAAGTTGGTAGATTTGACCCGAAGACCGGACGGTTACATTCTTTAGCCCAATCAGTGGAGCTGAATCGATTATTTCCAACTTGTCTTCATGTTTTTCAATCATGCGGAGCAGATCAATTCTTAAATTGGCTACCATTGAGGTAATATCAGGGGTCAGATCCTCCCCGAATTCCATTTTAAATGATTCAGAATAGGAAGGGGCAATGTCCGTTAATTCCCCCTCCACGAATCCTACGGGTGTTAAGAGCACAATTCGCTGATCGGTTTGCTCCTTCAAACGCTCCAGAACAACGCGTACTGACTCGATTGTAATCCACTTCATGGAAGCACGGTGCTCATAGCTTTTGGGAAGGGGGGAAAAATCGGGCTTTGAATGTTTCTCCTTTTCACGATCTGCCATGACAGACCTCCTCTTGCAACTTCGATTAATTAAAGTTTCTCCTTGCCCAGCAGCCGGTAATGTTCCACTTTCAAACAGGAATCCTGAATCGCCATGATTCCGGCTTCTTCAATTCTCCGGCATTGCTCATCGTTTACGATTCCCAACTGAATCCAGACAGCCTTGGGTTTATGCTGCATCTGCAGAACTTGATCCACTACTTCAGGAATTTGTTCGCTTCGACGAAATACGTCAACGATGTCGATAGGTCCTTCGACATCCAGAAGAGTCGGATGCGCTTTTCGGCCAAGAATCGATGTTGCCTTTGGGTTAATGGGTACAATTTCATATCCTTGCGATTGAAGATATTGAGCGACCTGGTTGCTTGCCTTAGATGGGTCATCAGACAGCCCAAAAACTGCAATGTTCTTGGATTCCCGAAGAAGTTCCGCAATTTTTTGATCATCCGGGTTTACGTGCATTTTTAAATTCCTCCCCTTTTTGCAAGTAGATGTCATAATCCAAACGATACCCTATTGCACCGCAAGTAGTTCTTAAAAATTGCACAATCAAAATTCGACACTCTTTGTGAATTTTTCGAATTGTTCCACGTGAAAAACTCAGTTACCACAAGTATTTCACGCCGTAGCGACCCGATTTTGTCTGATAAATACCCACAAATCGTGGGGAGCGATATTCGTTCATCCACCAGTCCTCACGAATTCTGGCTGCCAGACAGCCGGCTTGAAATTTGCTGTCGAACAGTTTTCCATAATACACCCAGGACATCTCAGTTCACCTCTTCCCTTATACTACCCCATATTCAACCAAAATTACCGTGAGATCCCTTACGGATATTTTCTATCGGTGGAAATACTACAAAATGAGGTGATTCCAAATGAATTCTAAAAAATGGGTATCCACTTTTATGGTGCTATGTACTTTTATATCCCTGGCCGGTTGCCGTCCCGCTGCACAACCAAAATACGGTCCCACAACCGAAGGCCCCAACAAACCCGGTATGGAGCGGACGCCTCCCGGAGAAGAAAATCCAACCACCAAAGAAGCTCCGGAAATTCCGGGCAATCCGGATGCGCAAAAAAACATTCGCTCTCCGCAACAGGAACAACGCTCGACAGCATACGGAAACGCGTCCCAGCAAGCGGATCACATTGCTCAGGTTCTTATCCGAATCCCCGGGGTAGAACGGGCATATGTTTTGCTGACAGGCCGGCTATGTCTGGTTGGAGTCGATCTGAAATCGGATATCAGCGGCTCCAAGATTGATACGGTGAAATACTCTGTCAAGGAAGCCGCGGAGAGGACCGGGCCGGGTTACAAAGCTGTAGTGACAGCGGATGTGGATACGGTTACGAGAATTCGTGAACTGTCTAACGGCGTTCGCTCCGGTCGTCCCATCTCTTCGTTCGCCGATGAAATCGCAGATATCCTGAGCCGGCTTTTCCCAGAGACTTAAAAAGCACCCCACAAAGCGATGTGAAGCGTTGAAGCAACACCGGGTACTTTGTGGGGACCCCGGAACCCAAAAGGACAAACTAAACCAACCTAAAAAAACACAACAAACCCTGCACTTTATGAGTGCAGGGTGTTTGTTTTTTCCAAGAGAGGGAGCAGCACAGTAAAAGTGGTGCCTTGACCGACTGTGCTTGTCACCACAATCTCCCCCTTATGTTTAAGGACGATATTTTTTGCAATGGAGAGCCCTAAACCGGTCCCGCCTTTTGAGCGTGTTCTTGCTTTATCCACTTTATAAAAACGCTCGAAAATAAACGGAAGGTCTTCCTGTGGGATTCCTTCTCCCGTATCAGAAACAGAAATACGCGTATAAGCCCCTTCTTTGGTCATCGACAGGGTTACGGTTCCCTCTTCAGGAGTATGTCGCATCGAGTTGTCGATCAAATTCGTCAATACCTGTTCCAATCGGTCTGAATCGCCAAGGATAGGATAGTGCTCCGGTTCTTCTATTTCAACCTGAAATTTCAGATTCCGTTCATGAGCGAGCGGCTGAAACTTTCTTCCCACCCATTTTACAACGTTGACCAGGTCAATCTCTGCAGCGTGCAGCTCGAATTGTCCCGCTTCCAATTGGGCCAAATCCAGCAGATCATTAACAAGCCGCTTCATCCTATGCGTTTCATCCAAGATAATATGGGTCAATTCTTCACGCTGCTCAGGGTCATCCCCAAACTCATCCAACAAGGCTTCCGCGTAACCCTGCATCATAGCGAGCGGGGTCCGTAATTCGTGAGAAACACTGGCTACGAAATCTTTTCTCATTCGATCCAGAGTGCGCTCTTCCGTAACGTCCCGGAATACGGTTACTACACCTCTGACAGCTCCGCCATCAGGCTCATAAAGCGGTGTCATCGTCAGTGAAATATAACGCCCTCGCCAATTCAGTTCCGCTGTCCGGCTGGCCGGATTTTCAATAACTGAATTCTTCAGGTCAATAATCTGCTTGGGCAGACGATCTTCCACCGGTTTCCCGGTTTCCTCGATTAACAAGGAGCGAAGCCATTTTTCGGCAGGTGGGTTGGCCAAAATGATTCTTCCCTCCAGATCGGCTGATACCACTCCATCGGTCATAGAACGCAGGATTCCCGACACCTGTTCTTTTTCTTTTGAAAGATGGTCAATCGTTTCGGCCAAACTTTCAGCGAGGAAATTTAATGTATGCCCCAGACGGCCCACCTCATCGCCGGTTACCACATTCACTTTCCCGCGAAAATCTCCCCGGGCCATTTTCTCAGCCACTTCTGTCATCTGAATCACCGGTCGGGACAAATTCTTCGATACCACAAACGAAAGTCCGGTGGTCAGCACCACTCCTATCCCGGCAGCGAAGAATATCAAACGGCGGACATATTCAATCGCCAATTCAATCTCGGTAACAGGTTGGTGAATAAGCAGCAGGGCACGGGGAGGCCCTTGATCCTGCATAATCGGATGCAGGATCCAGGCACTGTTTGTTTCAGAACGAAAGTTGCCGAATCCCGGAGTTGTTCCCCGGCGAATCACCTGTTGGCCAGCCAGCATCTTATCTCTAAGATCGGACGGCAAATCGTTGAGAAAATTTGACTCTGTTTCCGAAAACAGTGGCCCGATCATGTACATGCGACTGTTCGACTCTTTCAGCAGTTCTTCCGCAATCGTGAACGTTTGCTGGGAAGGTTGGCGAACCAGTATGTCGCTGATATAAGCTGCCCGCTTCCTCAGAGAATCCTCCTGAGCAGAATAAAAATATGTGTCAAACAGTTGCTCAAGAAATACGGCCAATAACGACAAGACAAAAACAACCAGAACGACAATCGTCAGCCACAGTTTGACGACAACGCTGTTTCTTATCACTCGCGCACCTCAAACTTATATCCCACGCCCCAGACGGTTACAATCATATCAGCCACTTTTTCCGAGTTACGACCGAGCTTTTCCCGCAAACGCTTTACGTGGGTATCTACGGTTCGTTGATCCCCAAAGAATTGATAATTCCAAACATCCCGCAGCAATTCTTCGCGTGAGAATACCTTATCGGGCCGCTGCACCAGGTAACAAAGCAACTCGTATTCTTTCGGGGTCAGAGCCACTTCCTCATCCTGCACAATCACCTTCCGCGCATCCATATTGATGGTCAAGCCATGCAGAGACATCGTGTGTCCGACCTCTTGAGGGGCTGCTTCAGTCTTCGCCTGCGAGCGTTTCAGCAATGCCTTCACACGCATGACAAGCTCTCTGGGAGAAAAAGGCTTGACGACATAATCATCCGCTCCGAGTTCAAAACCGTGAATGCGGGAGGATTCATCTCCGGCAGCTGTCAGCATGATTACGGGAACGTCACTTTGCTTGCGAATCTCTTCGCACACTTTCCGACCGTCCATTTCAGGCAGCATCAGGTCCAAAACGATTAAATCGTAATGTTTTTCAAGCGCCTTGTTCAAAGCCTCTTTTCCGTCTTCCGCCTCTTCCACTTCAAATGCGTTTCGTTCCAGATACATCCGAACCAGTTTTCGAATGCGTTCTTCATCATCAACAACCAAAATACGGACCGTGTTCTCCATCGTTCTCCCTCCAGAGAGTCATTAGGCATAAGCGTGCAGACCGACAATCAAGAAGTTTACGCCCACCAACAAGAACAGTATTACGACAAATCCTGCCACCGCCAGCCAGGAAGCGCGTTCCCCTTCCCAGCCGCGCTGTAAACGAAGATGCAGATAAGCCGTATAGTAAAGCCATGTAATTAAAGCCCATGTTTCCTTCGGATCCCATTGCCAGTAGGAACCCCATGCTTCCTGCGCCCAAATCATTGCGAACACAAGAGCTCCCAAAGTAAAGATCGGATATCCGATTGCCACCGCACGGTAGGACAGTTCATCAAGCGATGGAGCATCCAAACCCTGCACCCATTTGGACACTTTTAGAACAAGAGGTTTGCGTCCGTTGAGCAAACGGAGCAGCACATACAAAACAACCGCTGACAACAATGACCAAACCAGCGTATTCAGCTTTACGGCTGCCTTAACCCCCGTCATCCAGCTTGGAACAGTAAACGCAGGAAGCGGGATTCCTAAGAAATTTCCGAGCGAACCGGGTTCCGTTCCCGTTGGTCCGATCAGCGGCGGGAGCTTGTACACGTTGCCGGTTACCTGTTCTACTGCTTGATAATGCTGAAACTTGAAGACTAACGAGATGAGAACAAATCCAACCAATGCAATAAACAAGAACACCACGAATTCCAAAGCCTTGCTCTTGCGATTCCATTGATTGACATCCGTAATCACCAACAAATGCATCAAACCCGCCGCAAAAGCGATCGTCAATACTCCTTCGCCAAGTGCAGCCGTTGTTACGTGAATATATAACCAATAACTTTTTAATGCAGGAATCAATGTCTGTGTTTCATCCGGAAATACATTTGCGTATCCCAATACTGCAAGGGCAGTGGGAGCTGCGAACGCTCCCAGAATCGGAAACTTGTAAAAGGCGCTAATTCCAACAAACGCCAACATAATGCACCACGCCCAGAAGCTCATGTATTCATACATGTTGGAAGTAGGTGCGTGACCGCTGCCGATCCATCTTGTGATGAAGCCGGCCAGTTGAACCAAGACGGCGGTAACAGCCGCGACATATCCCCAGCGGGTCCAAATGTTGGCGGCCGCTTCCCCGTTTTTGATCTTGATCTTTCTTCCTGTCACCCCTACAACGTAGAGTATTGAAGCAAGTAAATATCCGAAGAACGCAAGCCAGTAACACCATGCTGATATTTCAAGATACATTACTCTTTCCCTCCTTGCCGAACCTGAATCTCCTGCTGCCAATCCAACTGGCGGAAGACACGTTCCATTTCTCTGCGCATGCCGTACCAATTTTTATTGGTTTGTGCCCCAATATGAAGAACTCCTTCATGGATCTGGCCCCAGACCCTGCGATGCTGGAAGTAAAACACCAGCACAAGCCCCGCCAAGACAACTGCACATCCGGAATACACAATGGGAATTCCATTATCCTTTTGCACCCGGAGTCCAGTTGTTTCCACCATTTTGCCGCCAACAGGCGCCAAATCAAATCCCGTATGCTGTTCGATATCCAATTGCCGGAACACAAAGAAAAACTGCGGGATCGGCTTTTCAATCCCCGGCCCCTCCACCTGAACCAACAATACAGGATTATTAGGTTCCGTGGAACGGGTGATCGGTCCCTCACCGGTCATATCAAAATCAGGGAAGTAATCCAAAGCGCGAACAGTGAATTCGCCTGCTTTGTATTCGGTTTGCAGGTTGGAGAAATCAATTTGGAAAGCCCCCAACTTTTTACCGGTATTCTTCTCTATCAACTCCACATCCAACAATTTGATTGCAGGCGGCAGAAAATTGGCCTGAAACAGAAGTGTGCCTTTATATTTCAGTGGATGGTTGACAACTATGCTTTTACGGAGCACTTCTTTGCCATTCTCGAGAATGACCGCTTGTGTTTCAAAATGGCTTGGACGTCCATCTTCGTAAAATTCAACCTTGAACTCATCGTTCCGAACGGAAAAATCGGCACCGGGAACTTGAACGGTTTGCCCTTCCTCCACCCAGATGTTTTCCGATACGTACCATCCGGGGATCAATCGGGACAGCGCTCCGAGAATGATAATGATCAAACCGATATGCAAAATATAAGCTCCGAATCGGGAGATTCTCATCTTTTCCGCGAGGAACGCGCTGCCTTCCCGCCGAATTTTGTAGCGTTTTTTTGCCAGTTGATCAACCAGGCGATCTACGGCTGTTTCATCCGTTTCGTTTAAGGGCACATAGATTTTTTTGCGTTGAACCACAGACAATGCCGGTTTGACTTCCTGCCGCTGCAAAGACTTATACAGAGGAATTACCCGTTCCAACGAACAGATAACCAGCGAAACCCCCAAGGCGAGCAAAAGGCTGACAAACCACCAGGACGTATACATATGGGAAAAGCCCAATTTGTAATAGATTTCCCCCAATGTGCCGTAAGTTAGCTTGTAATAAGCCGCCGGATTGCCGGACGGGATGAAATTTTCTTGCGGAAAAATCGTGCCCAGAATTGCGGACACAGCAATCAGAATTATTATGACAATCGCCACCCTGACGGAGGCAAAAAAATCCCATAACCGTTCAAATATGGATCGGCGCCTTTTGGCTGCCACTGAATTCATATCGATCATTCCCCTATGGTTTTGCGAGCAAGGTTTCGACTTGGCTCATGATATAATCCGCAGACATTTCGCCCTTGTCGTAAAAGTGGCGGACAATTCCCTGTCTGTCAATAAAAAAAGACGTGGGAATCGGTTTCACTTTGTAGCTGTCCAATGTCACTTTCCGGTCCGTGTCCAAGACATTGGGAAATGTAACCCCGTAACGATCGGTAAATCCCTTGGCGCTCACTTTGCTCTCGCCGATATTAACGCCTAGAATTACCAAGCCTTTATCTTTATATTTCTCGTAAGCCGCTTGCAGCGCCGGCATCTCTTTCCGGCAAGGCTCACACCAGGTCCCCCAAAAATTGAGAAGCACCACTTTGCCTTTCAAATCACTGAGAGAAACTGCTTTCCCGTTCAAGTCTGTCAGCGTAAAATCAGGAGCGGCCTGTCCTACGGATACACCTTTTGTCTCAGAACCGGTAAAATTGATCAAAGCGTAGATGATCCCGAGAGCCGCCAAAAGCAGGACCCCAACGGTGACCGCCCTGCTTAATTTGTTTTTGACTGCCATGCTGCAAACACCCCAAGTCAAAAATCTCGATTTGTCGAATTATGCGTATCCTCACTTTATTATAGCTCAGTAAATTTGTACAGGCTTGCTGACTTGGTGAATTTTTTGTGAAAAAAGAGAGACGGCGGTCACCGTCTCCCGTAGTATAGCCGTATTCAGGTCCCATTACAAACCAATCAGTTTTGCGAAACACCCGCAATCCTATAAAGTTGACTCACTTCCTGTTTGGTCAGGTACCGCCATTCACCCGGTTGCAGTTCACCCATCGTCAAGAAGGCAAGCTGCAATCTTTTTAATTTCAGTACCGGATGCCCCACTGCTTCACACATCCGACGGATCTGTCGGTTCCTTCCTTCATGAATCGTGATATCGAACAGCGAGGTGGAGGGAGCGCGTTTGATCAGACTTACTTTCGCCGGGGCTGTAATCCCGTCGTCAAGCATGACCCCATTTTCCAAACGAGACAGAGACTCGTCTGAAATCCAGCCTTTTACCTCTGTTCGATAAAGTTTATCCACCTCGTGGCGCGGATGCATGAGACCGTTCGAAAGCTCACCGTCGTTAGTCAGCAAAAGCAAGCCGCTGGTATTCATATCGAGCCGGCCAACAGGAAACACCCGTTCCCTGACATTGATGATGTCGATCACGGTCCTGCGTCCTTCCGGGTCGGAAGCGGTTGTTACCACCCCAACCGGTTTATTCAGCAATATATACACCAAAGTTTCCTTTTCAATCGGTTTGCCTTTTACCGTAATCCGATCTGTTGCGGGATCCACCTTGGTTCCGAGTTCCGTCACGACAGTTCCGTTTACAGCCACCAGACCGGCGGCAATCAGTTCCTCGCACTTTCTCCGCGAGGCCACTCCCGCCTGTGCAAGCACTTTCTGAAGACGTTCCACTTCGTTCACCGACTTTGCAAAATGATATTCCTCATTATAATGCAAAAATCCAATACACAACCATCACGGAGAAAAAAGCGGCCGCCAGGTCGGACAGCAGACCGACTTTAACAGCGTATCTGGCGTTGCGAATCCCAACCGAACCAAAGTATACGGTGAGTACGTACAAAGTGGTATCACTTGATCCCTGCAGCACGGAAGCAATTTTCCCAAGCAGCGAATCCGGACCGTACGTTTGAAAAATATCGGTCATCACAGTTAGTGAACCGGTTCCTGAAATCGGCCGGAGAAGAGCCATCGGTACAATTTCGGACGGAATGTGAAGGTAATCAAACACAGGACGCATCATAACTAACATGAGTTCCAGCGCCCCGGATTCACGGAAGACAGATACAGCTACCATCATGGCCACGAGATGCGGAATGATCTTGATGGCCGTTGGAAACCCTTCCTTTGCCCCCTCGATAAAAGTTTCATAAACAGGAACCTTTCGAAAATGTCCGATTCCAACGATCGAGGCAATCACTACCGGCAGCGCCCATTGAGAGATGGTGTTTACCCATTCCATCAGGAGCCCCCCCTCTTGCGCCGTTCATAAGCCCGAAACATCCGGTCCAGAAGAACTGCCACAGCAGTGCCCAAAAAGGTGGCCAAAATGGTGGCTCCCACAATCTCAGTTGGATTCGCGGAACCATACTGGAGACGTATTGCGATTACAGTAGCCGGTATAATGGTTAAGCTTGCCGTATTGATTGCGAGCAATGTACACATGGCATCACTTGCCCGGGTCGGATCCGGGTTCAATTCCTGAAGTTCTTGCATCGCTTTTAATCCCAATGGAGTCGCTGCATTCCCAAGCCCCAGAATGTTGGCGCTCATATTGGCGAGAATGGAGCCCATCGCCGGATGGTTTTCCGGTACTGAAGGGTATAAAAATCGGGCAAGCGGACGGAGCGCTTTGGCTAATGTTTGCACCAGCCCGGCTTGTTCAGCAATCTTCATAAGGCCCAACCAGAACACAAGGATGCTGATCAAACCAAGACTGACGGATACCCCGTTTTCTGCGCCTTTCAAAATCCCGCGTGTAATGCCGTCTACATTTCCCGTTGCTGCACCTACCACAATCCCAATGATCAGGAGGCTCAACCAAATCACGTTGATCAAGTGTGAATGCACCTCCTACTCCTTAAATAACCCTTTTAAAAACCTCTGCAAGTTGGAGAAAAATCCGGTACCCTCAACCGATTCTTGCGAGATTAGATCCACTGTGCCGATTTTTTTCCGGTCGAAATAGAGAGTGATTTCCCCTACCTTTTCGCCCTCCTGAACGGGAGCTTTTATTTGCTCGGGGAGCTTCACTTCTTTTCGCAAAAGTGTGCGCTCTTCCTCCCTAACCGGGTAGCCGAGGCTGTCTTTGGCGACGATTTTCACCTTCTCCACGGTCCCTTTTTTAACGGGCAAATCAGCTACCAACTCATTCGCCTTTACAGACTCAGCATACTGATATTTCGTAAATCCATAGTTTAAAAGTTTCGCCGAGTCATCCCAATCATTCCGGTCATTTAACACAATCACCGCCAGTTGTCTTCCATCCTTGGTAGCACTTGAGGCGAGGCAGCGACCCGCCGATTCCGTATATCCGGTTTTCACACCGTCTGCCCCCGCATACCGGTACAGCATTTTGTTTTTGTTGCGCATCACACGGTCCCATTCCTTCCCCTCCCACGGGATGCGCTTTACCTTTGTTTTCACCACTTCTGCAAAAATTGGATTTCGCAGGGCGTAGGCTGTCAATACGGCCATATCATATGCGGTAGAATAATGGCCCGGTGCGTCCAGGCCATGAGGATTGACAAAATGGGTTCCCGTCAAACCAAGTTCCTTTACCTTTGCGTTCATCATGTCGGCAAACTTCTGAACCGAACCGCCCCCCACATGCTCCGCAATGGCTGTAGCTGCGTCGTTTCCGGAGCGAAGCATGATCGCGTAGACGAGATCGATCAATTTTTGTTTTTCGCCAAGCGCCAGGTAGATGGATGACCCTTCAACCCTGTAAGCGTTTTTCGAGGTGGTGACCGTTTCCTCCAACTTTCCGGACTCAATCGCCACAATCGCCGTGATGATCTTGGTCAGGCTCGCAATGCGCATTTGTTTATTCATATCTTTGCCATAGAGAACACGACCGGATTGGACATCAATGAGGGCGGCCGTTTCCGCAGCAATGGAAACTTCTTTTGCAAATTGTTCCGGATTCCAGGTTTCTTTTGCGAAAGCCTGAAACGGCATGGAAAACAGCATTGCCAGGGCGAGACTTAGAATGAACCACCGACGCTTTCTCATGACAACCTCCTGCGGATGAATTCATCTAAGATATATGCGTGCCTGTCTCCAAGTAGGACAGACAACAAAAAAACCACCCGCTTTTTACGAGTGGTTCCGCGCAGTCTTATGAAATTATTGCATATTTGGCGTGGGTTCCGGTATGGGAGTTGTAATAATCCTTGATTGCTGCTGCCTATTGTTGCCTGTTTTTCCTGTCATCGACTGAATTTTCTCGATCAGACCCGGTGCCATGTCAATCAAACGCTCGTACAATTGGTTGGGGGCTTCTGAAGATAGGAGTTTCACCTGCCCATTGCCAACCACAAGGAAGCCGATCGGTGTAATCGACACGCCGCCGCCCGCACCGCCGCCAAACGGCAATTTTTCTCCGTTTCCATTTTTCCCCATGGTGTCCGCTTCAAATTCACTCCCTCCTGCCGCAAATCCAAAACCGACTTTTGAAATCGGAAGTATCACGCTGCCATCCGGGGTCTCCACAGCATCGCCAATAATTGTATTTACGTCAACCATTTCTCTCAGGTTTTCCATTGCAGTTTCCATTAAGCCTTGGATCGGATGATCTGCCATGACTTTTTACCCTCCCTCAGCATATAAATGCCCATTTGAATCCCTGCCACAATAGCCTGCCCGACCCAAAAACGGATTATGCAGTCAAGGCTGGTTCGAAGCATGAGGCTATGATAGTTGGGACAGACGGCAAAATTCGGTTTCACCCGCAGCGAAAAAAAATTGGCCAAGACCCCAAGCACACTGCCCTTAATCATCCAAACCAGCCCTGCAGCCGTACCCGTCATGGCTGCATCTCCCGTTCCAAACTCCGTCTGCCAGCTCATTTTTACAATCCGAAACTTTTTCGTCGCTTTCCGAACATGATGGTTGAATTGGTGCAAGTGTTCCTGTAATTGCCTTCCGATTCGCAAGATGCGTCGAAATTGTTCAATCGCGATCGTTATCAGCGGTTGGCGTTTCTTGGCCTTTTCACCAAGTCCGCTCTCAGCAGCCGCTTTGACCTTTACCCCTTTATTTTTTGACATTACCAAATCCACAATGGGAATCTCAATTGTGTATTTAATTATGCCAAACAGCGTTTGCAGTTGAATCCAAAGCTCATCTTTCTCTCCATCCCGAACGTATCGGATATGGATCTGAACCGGGAGGAGGCAGAAAAACAAAAAGAGGACTCCCATGACAATAAGAGCTGTCACCCACCACTCCATGCATGCCCCTCCTCTTCCAATATTCGCCTGATAAGTTTCCCCAATGCTGCCGAAAACATTCACAAAAAAGCCGCGCTGCAAAGCGCGACTTAGGATTACTCAGACAGTATGTCGTCCTTGGTTTGATCGTCCGGGAAAATGGATCTTTGCTCAAACAACATCTGCTCTTCCTCCTCCAACGCATCTTGCGGGATAAATGCCGGAGGAGGCGGCAATTCAGACAAATCCCGAAGGCCAAAGTATTCAAGGAACTCCTTTGTTGTTCCATACAGGATGGGACGGCCGGGTCCTTCTGCCCGACCAACTTCCCGAATCAGCTTTTTCCCGACCAGGTTGTTGATCGCTTTTTCACTTTTTACCCCGCGGATTTCTTCCACGTCCGCCCGCGTGATCGGCTGTTTGTAAGCAATGATTGCCAAAGTTTCAAGGGCCGATTGCGAGAGGGAAGATTGCTGGGGTTGATAGGCCAATTTTTCAAAATAAGGAGCATGTTCTGTTAACGTTGCCATCTGGAATGTACCCGCGACTTCAATAATTTGCAGACCTCTCTGCTCCCTTCGGTAATCTGCTGCAAGGTCATGGCACAAATCAGCCGCTTCCTCCGGGTCTGTTCCGATTACTTCCGCGATTTGTTTTGCCTCGAGGCCCTCACTGCCTGCCATAAACAATAAACCTTCAATAATTGCTTTAACCTCTTTATAATCCATAAACAGATTCACCACTCCACCGTCACCTTCACTTACAATTACAACACAAGATGAAGCTGAATGTCCGCAAACAGATGTTGTTGAATACATCTGATTTTGTTGTTTTTGATCAATTCCAGGATCGCAAGAAAAGTGACCACAATCTCGGACCGACGCCGATACCGGGACAAAAGTGATGTGAACGAGGCTTGTCCTTGAGCTGAGTGAAGAAATTCGAGGATTTCGGAAATTCGTTCTTTTACCGATACTTCATCACGTTGAACATGGGCAACCGGTTCTTCTTCTTCTGCCTTCATAAGGGCTGATCGGAAGGCGTCCAACAGGTCATAAAGCGAAACACCCTGAACCGGATTGGGCTCTTCATCCGGAATAAAAACGGATAAGTCAGCAGGCGGTCGTGTATAAATGCTGCTGCGATGGGTTTCTCTCGACTGGAGTTCGGCCGCCAAATGCTTGAATTTCTTGTATTCAATCAGGCGTTCCATCAGGAGCTGGCGGGGATCCATCCCCTCCTCCATCATGTCAAAAACATCATCCAGTTCTAACGGTTCGGGTTTGGGCAGCAACATGTTGCTTTTTATTGCCAACAAAGTCGCCGCCATCACGAGAAATTCGGACGCAATATCCAGTTTCAGCTCCTGCATGGCGCGAATATAAGACAGATACTGTTCGGTTATCTCGACAATGGGAATATTGTAAATATCCATTTCGTTTTTTTCAACCAGATGCAAAAGCAAATCCAACGGACCTTCAAATGATTCCAATCGAACAAGATATTCGATACTCATATGCGCTTCTCCCTTAGACAAGCAAACGCAGGATGAAGTCGATCGGCGGTCCTATAATACTCCCTAAGATGCCGCCGGGCATAAATACCAGCAGTAAGAGAATGAATGGACCGTACGTCTCCATTTTGTAAAAAATCCCCAAATAACGCATCGGCACCAGGGAACGAAGGATTTTCTCACCGTCAAGCGGGAAGATCGGCAGCAAATTAAATACGCACAACAAAACATTTATGTAGATCACTACACGAACAATCCCGGAACTGAGATTAAAGTAAGGAACGAGCTCCGAACGGGCGATCAAAGCCACCAGTGCAGCCATTAACAAATTGGCGATCGGACCTGCAATCGCAACCTTCAACATCCCCATTCGACGGTTGCCCCGAAACATCGCCGGATTCGTCATCACAGGCTTCGCCCAACCAAATCCCGCCAGAAGAATCAGGATAAACCCGAGAAGGTCAATATGAACCAGCGGATTCAGCGTCAAGCGGCCATCGCGCTGTGGAGTTGGATCTCCCAAACGGTAAGCCACCCATGCATGGGCTGCTTCATGTACCGGAGCTGCAATCAAAAACGCGATCGTAAGAAAGAGCATGTGTTCCAAACTAAAGTTAAACATGGAGTAACTCCCCTCCCCTAACTACGCCCAAACACGGTCTGCACAATTATATCACAGGCCCCAGATGCCAACAACGAACTATTGATCCAGGTCTTGGTACACAGGAATATCCTCTGTGGGAATGGATCGAGTATAAAGCCGCTCGATATACTTCCTCACCTCCGGATCTGCCGGATCTATCGGGAACTGAGCTGCATCTGATTGTTTTCGTGCGATCAGTAAAATATTCTGTTCCATATAAAGCCACCTGGAAACGGGCAGTATCCAAACCTCCGGAAACACCTGCCGCAAAGTTTTGTAGAGTGTTCGAAACGAGTCACTCCACGGCCCGCACAACGTACCTATTACATTCACGACCAGAAGCCCATTTTCCTCCAAAACTTTTGCAATCGCGGAGAAACATTCTTTGGTACGCATGGATTTGGGGATTGAAAATGAATCGAATGCATCCAGAAAAACCAGATCGAATCGCTGCTCCGCAGCATCCAGGAACGCCCGCCCGTGCATCGCAATCAGTTGGGTACGGTCGTCACACGGACAATCAAAATACTCAACAGCAGCTTGGAGTACACTCGCATCCAAATCGACACCTGCGATATATGCTTTCGGATGCTGACGACGAACGGTGCGGATTGCTGTTCCGGTTCCCACCCCCAGAGCAAGAAAGGAATGCACTTCCGGCAGCCACGCTTTATAAGCAAGAAAAAAACGCTGATACGGGAACAACAGCCGATCCTTGTTCCGCATATCCAGCGCTCCTTGCCAACTCTCACTTGCAAAGCGCATATAACGGACGCGACCTTTCTCATAGACATAGACCGTCTGATAAGGGGTTCGTTTCTTCCATATCAGCTTTGTCTTTTGAAATAGAGAAAGAACAAAGCGCATCTGTTTACGACCTCGCTTCTTTTGTTTCCAGACTGTTCTGCTTCGGAAACAGAATCATGGTAAGCACTGCGGCAAGCGCAAAGCCCCCAATCCACACGAATACCGCATGCAGACCGGCATATAGGGAGTGTTCTCTGAGCATTTGACAGCTCAAAACCGCTCCCATTACAGCCACTCCAATCGACGATCCAAGTGATCGTACAAATTGATTCGTTGCCGTAGCAATTCCCCGGCGGTTCCAATCCACTTCACTTTGAACCGCGACGGTAAAAGCAAGAGTCGACATTCCAAGACCGATTCCCATCACCGCCATCAGAACCATTGCAAAAATTCGCCCGCTTTCCGGTGCCAACACGCTTAACAAGACAGCTCCCGCCGCTATAAAAGCAACGCCAAGATACGCAAGCCGCCTAAAGCCCCAAGCCACCAGATTGCGGCCGCCGTAAACGCTGCCAATCATCCAGGCGATCGACATGGGAGTTAAGGTAAATCCCGCTTCCGTTGGGGAACCCTTTAAAACCTCTTGTACATAAAGCGGTATGTAACTGGTGACCCCCAATAAGACAGCCCCCACTAAAAACGAGGTTGCGTTTGATACCACAATCACACGAATTTTGAAAAGTTCCAAAGGAACAATCGGTTCCTTGGCACGCCGCTCGACATAGAGAAAGGCAAGCACACCCACGAAAGAAACCGCCAACAATGAGAGAGTTGCAGGATGCGTCCAAGACCATTTTCCTCCCTGCAAAATCGCAAGCAGCAGTGCAGTCATTGAAGCGGTCAAGATGAAGGCACCCACAAAGTCGATCGCATGTTTCTTCTTTTCAATCTGTTCATCTAAACCAAACCAGAGCAGAAGAATACCCAATAGCCCGAACGGAATATTGATATAGAATACCCACGGCCAGGAAAGGAAGTCGACAATGATACCTCCCAGTGCGGGACCGATAATGGCTGCCACTCCCCAAACTCCGGAAAAAAGCCCCTGTACGCGCCCGCGCTCTTCAACCGTAAATATATCTCTCAGAATCGTGGAGGCAATTGCCATAATGGCACCTGCGCCAAGTCCTTGAACCGCCCGCCCGATCACCAGCATGGTCATCGAATCTGCCATACCGCAGAATACGGAGCCAACAAGAAAGATTCCGGCTCCAATGGTAAACATGATTTTCCGCCCGAACAGATCCGCCAGCTTCCCATAAAGCGGGGTGGAGACGGCCGAAGTTAGAAGGTAGGCGGAAAATACCCAGCTGATCAAGGATAACCCGCCCAATTTTCCAACAATGGTGGGCATCGCGGTTCCGACAATGGTCACGTCCATCGCTGCCAGAAAATTGGTGATCATGACAGCCAGTACAACCGCTTTCCGATTGGTCCGCACGTTATCCCTCAATCACCTTCGTCAGGTTGGCCATTTCAATTGCGGTAACGGCCGCTTCCCAACCCTTATTCCCGGCTTTCGTACCTGCACGCTCAATAGCTTGTTCGATCGAATCGGTCGTCAGTACTCCGAAGATCGTAGGCACTCCTGTTTTCAGGGAAATTGCCGCAACACCTTTCGCCGCTTCTGAACAAACATAGTCAAAATGCGGCGTAGAGCCTCGAATCACAGCCCCCAATGTAATGACGGCATCATATTTTCCGCTCTGCGCGAGTTTTTGTGCCGCGAACGGGATTTCAAACGCTCCGGGAACCCAGGCTACAGAAACTGCATTCTCGTCTACTCCATGCCGTTTCAAAGCGTCCAAAGCGCCCGACAACAATTTGGAAGAAATAAATTCGTTAAAGCGGCCTGCCACAATCCCGATTTTTAAACCGGTACCAATCAGATTTCCTTCAAATGTTTGTGCCATTAGTTGTTCTCCTCCAGTGATTACATATTTAACATGTGACCCAACTTTTTCTGTTTTGCATTCAAGTACTTGATATTGGACTCATTGGGCTCCATCTGAATCGGAATGCGTTCCACAATCTTGAGTCCATGACCTTCCAATCCCCGAATTTTTCGAGGGTTATTGGTAAGCAATCGAATCTCTCGAACCCCGAGATCGATCAGTATCTGGGCTCCAATTCCATAGTCCCGCAGATCGGCGGGAAATCCGAGCTTTTCATTCGCTTCTACTGTATCGTATCCGTTTTCCTGCAATTCATATGCCCGAATTTTATTGATCAGGCCGATCCCGCGACCCTCCTGCCTCATGTAAAGCAGTACACCCGATCCGTTTTCTTCGATTTGCCGCAGGGCAGCGTGCAATTGAGGTCCGCAATCACAGCGGTGAGATCCGAATACGTCACCCGTCATGCATTCCGAATGCACTCGAACCATCACAGGCTTTGACGAGTCAATTTCGCCTTTCACCAATGCAACGTGCTCCTTCTGATCCACAGAGTTTGTATAGACAACCGCGTAGAAATCCCCGTATTCGGTTGGCAAATGAGCAGATGCGGCAGGTTGGACCAGTACCTCCCTGGATTTCCGGTACCGGATCAGTTCCTCAATCGTGATCATCTTTAAATCATGCTCTTTGGCAATATCGACGAGGTCCGGAACGCGCGCCATGGTTCCGTCCGGCTTTAACACTTCACAAATAACCCCGGCGGGATACGAATTGCAGAGCCGGGCCAGATCAATCGCAGCTTCTGTATGTCCTGCTCGGCGCAAGACCCCTCCTTCACGTGCAACCAATGGAAAAATATGCCCCGGACGCTTAAAGTCATCTGCTGTGCTCCGCTCATCGATCAATGCAGCTACGGTCACTGCCCGCTCAAATGCGGAGATTCCCGTTGTTGTTCCTTCTTTTGCATCTACCGATACTGTAAAAGCCGTTCCATGCGCATCCGTATTTTTATTCACCATCGGCTGCAGATCCAGTTCACGCGCCCTGGATTCCGTGATCGGCACGCAGACCAGTCCTCGCCCGTGTGTGATCATAAAGTTGATTACTTCCGGGGTAGCTTTTTCAGCGAGCGCTACGAAGTCTCCCTCATTCTCTCTATCTTCATCGTCTACGACAATGATGACCTTGCCTGCTTTCAGATCTTCCAAAGCCTCTTCTATTGAATGAAACATCTGGAACCCCTCCCCTTTAATCAGTCCGCAAAACCATGCTGCTTGAGATATTCCAAGGATAAACCGGCTTGCTTCTTGTCAGCCCCGAAACGGATCTCCAACAGCTGCTCCACATACTTTCCGATCATGTCACATTCCAGATTAACAGGATCGCCAATCTTCTTCGAACCAAGGTTAGTCATTTGTTCGGTATGAGGGATGATCGAAACCCGAAAGCTGTTCGCCTCCCGATCCATAACCGTCAATGAAATTCCGTCAATCGTAATCGACCCTTTCGGGACTATATATTTCATGATTTCCGGAACGGTCTCGATTCCAATCACTTTCGCATTGTCTTCACGGGAAAACGAAATGATACGACCGATTCCATCGATATGCCCTGACACCATATGCCCGCCAAACCGTCCTCCCATCTGCATGGCCCGTTCCAAATTGACCGGACTCCCGGGCTGCAGAGTGCGAAGCGATGTTCGCCGCATGGTTTCGGGAACCACATCTGCATCAAATCCATTTGCAGTAAACCGGGTAACCGTCAAGCAGACTCCGTTTACCGCAATCGAGTCCCCCAACTGAACATCCGAAACGACTTTGGCTGCCTGGATCGATAATTGAATCGCATTCCCCGAAGGGCGAATTGAAGCCACTCGACCAACTTCCTCTATGATTCCTGTGAACATCGTTTCACCTCCAAAGAGGATATCCGGTGATCGAAAGATCACTTCCGAACATTTCCACACTCATATTTTGGAGCTCAACGGCATCTCCCATTCTGGAAAATCCGCTTCCTCCAATCGGGGAAGGACCCGTTCCCCCGATCAGCTTGGGTGCCACGAACATAGTCACCTTATCAATCAATTGTGCTTCCAGGAATGCCCCGTGGACCTCTCCGCCGCCTTCGACAAGCAATAGTGTAATCTGGCGTTTATGAAGCTCATTCATGAGTTCATTCAGATCCACCTTGCCATCCTGCAGTCGCACCGTGACGATTTCGATACCTCTGTTTCGCAGACGATTGATTTTATCCGGATCCGCATCCTGCCCGCAGGCAACTATGGTTGGTGCCGCTTGATCCAATACATGTGCGGTTTCCGGTACTCGCAAACGGCTGTCGAGAATTACTCGCACCGGATTGCGTCCTCCTTCGGGCAGTCGAGTGGTTAAATACGGATCATCCGCAAGTACGGTTCCAATGCCAACGAGGATGGCATCCGTCAGATCACGCATCCGGTGCACCTCATGTCTTGCCGCCTCGCTTGTAATCCATTTGCTGTCTCCTGTCCCGGTTGCAATCTTCCCGTCGAGCGTCATCGCCGCTTTCATCCAGACAAAGGGGCGTTGCCGGGTGATCGAAGTGATCCAGACTTGATTCATTCTCCGGGATTCCTCTTCCAGCACGCCTATTTCCACTTTAATCCCGGCTCGCCGAATCCGATCTGCTCCCCGTCCGGCAACCAGAGGATTAGGGTCGAGCATCGCGATGACAACACGCGAGACTCCCGATTCGATCACTCGATCCGCACAGGGAGGTGTACGCCCATGATGGCTGCAGGGTTCAAGAGTCACGTAGATCGTTCCCCCTCTTGCCGCACCCCCGGCCATATTCAGCGCATGCACTTCCGCGTGCGGTTCGCCGGCTTTCAGGTGGGCTCCCATTCCTACGATACGGCCCTCGTTCACAACCACTGCCCCCACCATCGGGTTCGGCCAAGTTCGCCCATTTGGAGCAGATGCAATTTCCAATGCAAGCTGCATATATTCTTGATCCGTCAACGCAGTCATCTCCACACGATGTTTTTCGGGTCCCCATCAAAGTACTCGGAATAAACATCGGAGCTTTATCGTCACTTTGATGGGCAAAAAATATGCCCTGAAGAGACTTCTCTTCAGGGCATACCAGTAGCGTAATAGAAGCAATACCAAAAAGCGGACATAAAATCCCGATTTTCAGCATAGCTTGAAATAAGGCGTGGAATCTTCCATGCCTTGCTGGCTCCTTCTCCCATCCGGACTGTACCGTCGGTGTTGGATTCTCACCAAACTCCTGCTTCTTTAGTAAGTCTTACCAAATGTCTTACTAAATCGGCTCGTGGACTTAGCGGAGGTTACTCCGCATCACCACCGGTCGGGAATTGGCTCTAAGCCTCACCCTGCCCTGAAGGATTATTCAATTGAGTGTGTATTCAGTATACCGGCCGGTATGAGATCTGTAAAGTGTAATGAGAGTGTAATTTGCAATATCTATTAAACCATAATAAAATAAGCATGTCCTCATACTAGATTGTTTTTATACTTAATCATCCTGGAGTGTATGCGTATGTTCCGAAAACTGATTATCTGGATACTTGCCATCATGCTGATCGCAACCATGCTGCCCCTATTTGCTTTTGCCGAGAGCAAGCCATCCGTTGAAGCTGAAGGGGCTCTTCTTATGGATATGAAGTCAGGCCAAATCCTGTATGAAAAAAATCCCCACGAACGATTCTATCCGGCTTCCATCACAAAGGTCCTGACTGCAATCATTGCATTGGAGAATTCCAGACTGGATGAACAAGTAGTAACTTCCAAACTTGCCCGGGAACAAGAAGGCAACCGTGTGTACTTGGCGGAAGGCGAATCTCAGACGATGGAGAATCTTCTGTACGGACTGATGTTGAATTCCGGTAACGATGCGGCGATTGCCATTGCTGAACATATCTCCGGATCGGTTGAATCGTTTGCCGAGTTGATGAATCAAAAGGCAAAGGAACTGGGCGCAAAAAATTCGCATTTCGTAAACCCAAATGGACTGCACGATCCGAACCACTATACAACTCCATATGATATGACCCTGATTAGCCGATATGCAATGCAAAACCCGAAATTCCGAGAAATCGTGAAAACAGAAACTCGTCCGTGGCACGGTAAAGAATGGGAATCGGTGCTGTATAATATCAATCCAATGCTTTACAATTACGAAGGCGTGAATGGAGTCAAAACCGGTTATACCGATCAGGCCCGCCAAACGATCGTTGTCTCGGCAATCCGCGGGGATCGCGAATTGATTGGCACACTGATGAAAATGGAAACCAAAATGACGGTGCGGCTCGATTCCACCGCTTTGCTGGATTACGGATTCAATCATTTCGAAACAAAAAAATATGCTGACAAAGATCAAATTGTGAGTTCTCTGGTGTTCAGCGACGAGTTGAAAACAGATGTCAAAGTTGCTTCTGACTGGTATTACACCTTTTCTCCCAATGAGAATCCTGACATACGATCCGAAGTTCGATTACAGGCTCCGGCAAAACCTCCAATCCCAGCCGGCACCGTTGTTGGGAAACTGGAATTTTTCGCAAACGGTCAATCCGTTGGATCCGTACCGTTAATTACTGCGGGGGAAATACCTGCTCCCGCATCGATTCTGCAAGCTCTTGAGATCAACCCCGCTTTCAAATGGTGGTACACCCTGCTTCCTGTACCGCTGCTGTTAATCGGATTTTTCTATCGGAGAATGAGGGTTCGCTCCGCGCAAGAAATGCGCGTGCAAAATTTCCGGAACTACCGGAACTATTATTAACCGTTAACGCATGCTTTGACACAACAAAGCATGCGTTTTCAATAAAAAAAGTCCCCAAGGGGACCCCATTAAGATAAAGCGGCAGCTGATCTTCTGCCCATCCACCCTCTTACCATGCCCCAAAACGGAACCACGAATGCCCATAATCCACGAAAGGCTCCTGCCCATCGAAACAAAGTTGCCATCATTCCAAGTAATGCACCCATTTTTTCACCCCTTTAGCGCGTCGTTACTATAAGGGTATGCAACCCAATATAAAAAGCCAGCGGCATCCGTCTACCGCCGGCAAAAAAATAAAACATCCCATTAAAGTGACCCGACCTTCATCCGTTCAGGGATCAGATCATATTGAATCAAATCCTGGAGCGATTCCCGCTTGACGACCAGGTCCGCTTTCCCGTCTTTGACGAATACCACGGCGGGTCGCCCGATCCGGTTGTAGTTGCTTGCCATTGAATAGTTGTACGCACCAGTACAGGACACAGCCAGAATATCGCCGGCCTTCACCTCAGGCAATTCGATATCCCAGATCAGCATGTCTCCGCTTTCGCAGCACTTTCCTGCAATTGATACGGTTTCAACAGCCGGATCGCTAGCCCGGTTCGCCAGAATGGCCTCATACTCAGCCTGATAAAGAGCCGGACGAGGATTGTCTGTCATGCCGCCGTTTACAGCTACATATTTGCGGACTCCCGGGATGGTTTTGGTCGATCCCACTGTGTAGAGCGTGGTTCCTGCAGCCCCTACGATCGAACGCCCCGGTTCAATAATAACTTCCGGGAACTCCAAACCGCGTAACGCGAACTCGGATTTCACCGCATCCGCAATCGCGCGTACATATTCCTGGGGTGTCAATGGCGTATCTTCGTCCTTATAGCGGATGCCAAACCCGCCTCCCACATTGATTTTTGTTAAAGTAACCCCGGCTTTCTGTGCAGTCCATTCATAAAGATCGGCGACGCGACCAATTGCCGCCGCAAAGCCTTCTGTTTCAAAGATCTGCGAACCGATATGCGAATGCAGACCTGCCAAACGAACTCCTTTGGTTTCCAGCGCGGACAGAATCGCCTCTTGCGCCTGACCGCTTCCCACATCAAAGCCAAACTTCGAGTCCTCTTGACCGGTCGAGATATACTCGTGCGTATGGGCTTCAATGCCGGGAGTAACCCGCAGCAGGATCGTGGCAGTTTTGCCCGCCTCGGAAGCCATGGCCCCCAACAACTCCAATTCGTAAAAATTGTCCACAACAAATTCGCCGATTCCGACTTCCAATGCATATTTGATTTCATCCGGTGTTTTATTGTTGCCATGGAAGTGAATCCTTTCCACCGGAAAACCGGCCTGCACCGCAGTATGCAATTCCCCGACCGAAACAACATCCAACGACAATCCTTCTTCCACAGCCAATCTGCACATGGCTAACGTGCAGAATGCCTTGGAGGCGTAGCCAACCTGATAGCGCAAACCGCTCTCCTCAAACGCTTGTTTGTAAGCTCTGCAAATATTGCGGATCAAAGTCTCGTCATATACATACAAGGGGGTTCCGAATTGTTTGGCCAACTCAACTGTATCGCATCCACCGATTTCCAGGTGGCCTTTTTCATTGATGCGGCTCGTTCCATGAAGATACATGAGATGAGCTCCTCTCCCTAAAAATCAAAAAGTCAGTCAATGAACCATTGACTGACATTATAGCATGCTTTTTTCACCAGAGGGAATATAGAAGTGTCTATAACTGTGATTGCCATTTTATATCAGTTCGGCTGGCGGTCAGAGTCCTACGGATGGACAATGCTCGGCCTTTTGTTGATGTATTGAATTGGTGACCTGATAAATATATCAAAAAACGCTCGGATATTCAACGGGAACAACGGCCACATGTAAAAGCACCTTTTTAAAAAACTCGAGGTTGCCCTCTATTTGTTTATCTAACGGAAGATGTTGTTCACTCGGAGGAATGTCTGTATTCTTCTGCGCTTGAGGCATCATAACCACTCCGTTTCAGGATTTCCAGTATTGCCGAGGTTGTAATCGGGGCTCCTTTATAAAACGCATCGTGGCCGTACATTTTGCCGATATCCCCGATTCCAACTACAATCGGCACGTTGCACTCGGTCAATACATCTACGGTATCTCCCATTATGATGGGTTCCCGAAGCCCTAACGGAACCCCGTTCTTATCGACTCCATCGCTTACGATGTTCCCTTCCAAATCAAAGGAAAAGTCCACTCGTGTACCATCAACGAATTCGGTATTTGAAGCAACCGCGATAGCTCCAATCACTTCGATAGACGGATCGCATACAAACTCCCTCAGGGCTTTCTCCCCGTAACCCTCGTCCCCATTCCCATTATCGTCAAACATTACAATAACAGGGTCATGCTTTGCCTGGTGAACGAGATCAACTATCTCATGTCCCGTTAAAGGGGTCGGGTTGCCGGCGGATCGTGAAATGACTCGTGCCCCCACCTGCCGGGCTGCCTCTTCCACAGTCTTGCGGGCCACTTTATCTCCGTCTGTAATGAGAATGACCTTCCGCTTTCTTGCAGATTGATTGGAAGCCATACCGATCACTCCTTACGGATTATCCTTTTGGCCGAAACACTAAGCTGGCGAGAAATCCGAAAATAATGGCCGCGGAAATCCCCGCGCTCGTTACTTCAAAGATCCCGGTGATGATTCCGATAATCCCGTGCATTTCCGCTTCCTGCATCGCTCCGTGGACCAATGCATTCCCGAAGCTGGTTATGGGTACGGACGCCCCCGCCCCTGCAAATTTTATCAGCGGCTCATAAAGACCCAAACCATCCAGCACAGCGCCCGCACAGACCAGGATCACCATCACATGTGCAGGTGTAAGAGTTGTTAAATCCATAAGCAGTTGCCCAATTACGCATATCAAGCCGCCAATCACGAACGCCCATAAGAAGGTCATTTGTCAACACCCCCTGCTTCAATCGCAACCGCATGCGCTATGCACGGAATCGTCTCTCCTTGCTGCACCGACAAAGGGGATAACAGTGCCCCCGTTGCAATCACCAAAATTCGGTTTAACTCCCCTTTCGACATCCTTTTCATCAGGTGTCCGTAAGTAACAGCGGCACAACATGCACAACCGCTGCCTCCGGAGAAAACTTCGGACTGATCGGGATCAAAAATCAGGATTCCGCAATCCGAAAATTTGTCCTTCATGCGATACCCTTGTGTCTCAAGCAGTTCCTGGGCAATCGGATGCCCGACCCTGGCCAAATCTCCCGTAACGATCAGATCATAATCATCCGGAGTTCTCCCGGTATCCTGAAAATGAGCCACAATCGTGTCAACTGCCGCCGGTGCCATAGCTGGACCCATTTCCCAAGGATTTTTGATTCCCATGTCCACCACTTTTCCGATCGTGGCATATGTAATGAGAGGTCCCTGCAATCCCTTTCCGACCAGGGCGGCTCCTGCGCCCGTTACCGTGCAGTGGGCTGAACTGGGCTTCTGGCCCCCGTATTCGGTCGGATAACGAAACTGACGTTCCGCTGTTGAGTTATGGCTTGAAGTAGCGGCTACAGCATAGTCGGCAAACCCTGAATCCACCAATTGAGCGGCTAGCGCCAGACCTTCCATGGAAGTCGAACATGCACCGAATATGCCGAGATAAGGAGTTCCAATCGTTCGGGCAGAAAAGCTGGAAATCGTGATTTGATTAATCAGGTCCCCCGCGAGAATCAGATCGACTTGGCTCTGCTGGATTCCTCCCTTTTTCACTGCCAACTGAATGGATTCTTGCAGCAATTGCTCCTCTGCTTTTTCCCAGTTCTTTTGTCCCACATAGGAATCGTCATGTATCACGTCAAAATCATTCCGCAGCGGACCTTGCCCTTCCTTAGGTCCGCCTACTGCGGCCGAAGCCAACAAACGCGGTTGATTCTCAAATTTCCATGATTGTTTTCCCAATTTCCCCATCGTTGGCAGCCCCCTTTACAGCCTCTCAATAACAAACCGAATTAACGCAACTACAAACGCTGCCACTGTCCCGTATACAATCACTGGTCCGGCCAGTTTAAACATGTTTCCCGCGACTCCCAAGACATATCCTTCACTTTTATACTCGAGTGCCGAAGAGGCCATTGCATTCGCAAATCCCGTGACCGGAACTGCAGAGCCGGCTCCCGCCCATTGACCGATCCGATCGTAAACCCCGAGCCCGGTTAAGAGCACCGAAATGAATATTAAAGTAGCGACTGTCGGATTGCTGGCAGATCGTTCTGTAAAGTTGAAGTAAGTAGTGTAAAATGTCTGGATTGCTTGACCGATTAGACAGATCGTGCCCCCCGCAAGGAACGCCCGCACCACATTTTTGTATAAAGGTCGTTGAGGTGTGCGTTCTTTGGCAAATTTCTTATACGCTTCCTGATTTTTGGGACCACTTGCAATCATTGATGAACCTCCTCGCAAGACTCTTCGTGTTTCTTTAGAATCCCTCCATGGCTTGCCTCCTATGCCAGTTTCCTGTTGGAAACTGCCCCCAATAACATGAAAATGCCTTTAGCAGAAAAGTTCCGCTAAAGGCATTCTTCTAGAGCCTGGTTGCATTGGTCACCGAGTCGTATTGGGGTGTCATCACGAAGTGATAGTATCCCCATCCGGCACCGGTACAGATAAGAATGCCGGCCAGTAACAGACGAACGATACGTCCTTTGAACAAATTCCGGTTCATGCGCTCCTCCCACATGCAGTGCAATTAGTAAAAGTATGCGGCAGGAAAAGAAATTTTATCCCAATTGATCTTTTATCGTTTGTAAAATCCGCTTTTCAAGGCGAGACACCTGAACTTGGGATATTCCCAAGACGTCCGCAACTTCCGCCTGTGTTTTGTCCCTGAAAAAGCGCAGAAAAACAATTAATCGCTCTCTTTCAGGCAGCTTTGATAAAGCGTCATGCAGTGAAAGTTTATCAAACCAACGATCTTGTGAGTCATCCGCAATTTGATCCATCAGATAAATCGGATCCCCGTCATTTTCGAAGACGGTTTCGTGGATGGAGGCAGGCTGCCGCAAAGCTTCCTGAGCGAACACAACCTCCGCCGGTTCCATTCCCATCGCTTCCGCCACCTCGTTAATATGCGGCTGCCGTCCCATTTTTTTGGATAATTCATCGCGCACTTTTCGAATTTGACGGGCGGTTTCCTTTAGGGATCGGGAGATTTTGACAGTCGAGTCATCACGCAGAAACCTCTGAATCTCCCCGATAATCATCGGAACCGCGTATGTAGAAAACCGGACATCATAACTCAGGTCGAATTTGTCAATTGCTTTCATTAAGCCGATACATCCGATTTGAAACAGATCCTCCGGCTCATATCCGCGATTTAAAAATCGCTGAACCACAGACCACACCAATCGTTGATTGGCGATTACGAGCTGTTCCCGAGCATGGTCATCTCCTGCCTGGCTGTTCCTGATAAGCTCTTTCACTTGTTCATCGGTTAATTTGGCTTGTGAAGGGGTTCGATTTCGTTCCATAGACAAGCCCCTCAATGTCCGAGCACTTGCGCACTCTTGATACTTTTCACCAGCCGGACGCGTGTTCCCTTGCCAAGCTCGGAAGTTACCTCAATCTCATCCATAAAGTTCTCCATGATGGTGAATCCCATGCCGGAACGCTCCAATTCAGGCTTCGAAGTATAAAGCGGTTCGCGAGCCTGCTCAATATCGGGAATTCCTTGACCTTCATCTTCGATCACAATTTCAATCCGCTGGCCTTCCAGCGAGCAAGTTACGGTAACAATCCCATCTCTTCCGTCGTACCCATGAATGATGGCGTTTGTAACGGCTTCCGATACGACTGTCTTAATCTCGGTTAATTCTTCCATGTCAGGATTGAGTTGCGAGACAAACGCCGCCACCGATACCCTGGCAAATGACTCATTTTGCGACAAGCTGGCAAACTCCAGTTTCATATAATTGCGAGCCATGGTTATGCCTCCCCCATTTCTGTTAACGCACGGGTTTCGGTATCGTGGATTGGCAATATTTGGGGGATTCCTGACAGTTCAAATATTTTCCGGATGGAATCATTTACGGAGCAAAGGGACATTTTTCCTCCCAGCTGCGAAATTCGCTTGTAACGTCCCAAGATGACGCCTAATCCTGAACTATCCATAAAGGACAATTGTTCCATCGAAATAATCAGGTTCTTGTATTCTCCTTTTTCCAGTTCTGACTCGACACGATCTCGAACCACTTCAGCCGTGTGATGATCCAGTTCACCAGCCAGGCGGACTACCAGGGTAGTTCCAATTTGATCTGTTCCAACATGTATGCTCATCGTTTTACTCCCCCTGCAACTCCTAATCTACCAAGGGTATTCGAGTCACAGAGAAAATTTTCCTGCATGTCGACAAAACTAGTGGTAATTCGATTAAATTAGTCAAAAGCGGCGGGCCGCCTGTTGAATGGGATCCCATACCCCGTTAAAAGGCGGGGCGTATGTGAGGTCCAGATCCAATAGTTCATGGACTGTCAGCTCATGATACAAAGCGGTCGCCAATACATCCACCCGCTTGTCAGCCCCCGATTTGCCAGCCGCTTGCCCGCCTACCAGCTGCCCTGCAGATTTCTCCACGATCAGTTGGATCGACAGATCCTCCGCATTCGGATAATATCCGGCATGATCCTTCGTGTTGATCGTTACCACCTCAACCTCCATCCCCAAGTCTTCCGCTTCTTTTCTGGATAACCCCGTCCGGGCCAACCCCAGCTCAAACACTTTCATTACAGCCGATCCAACAATCCCGGCAAACGCTGCCTGTTCACCGGACATGTTAATGCCTGCAATCCGTCCTTGCTTATTCGCGGTTGTACCCAACGGAATATAATCATCCTTTTTCTTCACCCGATGGTAATGAACCGCCACATCACCGGCTGCATATATTCCGGGCAAATTTGTTTCCATCCTTGCATTCACCTGAATTGCATTGCGAACCCCCAATTGAACTCCCGCGTCTTTTGCCAGTTCGCTGTTTGGCGCCACTCCGACCGCAAGCAAGACAAGATCTGCTTCGAGGGTTTCAGATTCTGTTTCAACCGCTGCGGCTTTCCCATTCTGCCCAACGATTCCTTTCACGTTTTGTTCCGGTTTCACGAGCACCCCATTTTCTTCCATATGCTGCTTTGCAATCTCTGCAATTTCTGAATTCCAAGCTGTCGCCAACTGTGGATTCCGATCGAGGATCGTTACTTTCTTCTCCGAAGCAGACAACGCTTCCGCCATTTCAATGCCTATGGGTCCGCCGCCGATAATCACACATTTGTTGACTTCACCGTTCCTTACGTATTCTCGAATCCGTTCCGCATCCCGAATTGTTTTCAGCACAAATACCCCTTGCAAATCAATTCCTTCCCACTCGGGAACGACAGGACGAGCGCCTGTAGCAATCAGCAACCGGTCATAGGGGACTGTTCCTGCCTCACCGGATTGCATATTTATGAAATCGACTGTTTTTTCCGATGGATGAATTTTCGTTACCTTGTGATAGGTGCGGGCATCAATTCCGTATTTGTTGCGAAAGGTTTCTGCCGATCTTGCGATTAAATTATCTGTTTCGGGAATATCGCCGCCTATATAATAAGGAAGCCCGCATTGTGCATACGAAAATGTATCCCCCATCTCTAAAGCCACCACTGAAGCGTCCGGCAGCCGCCTGACAATTTGCATCGCTGCGCTCATCCCAGCCGCATCTCCACCGACAATCACAAACTTTTGCATAGTAACCCCCTCCGGTGTCATCTTCTTTATGATTTTTCGGGTCTTTTTCACAATCACTATTCCCCTTATCAACAATGAATAGTACAATAATATGGGGTAAAGGAAACAGGGGGATCGTATCGCATGCATAAAACATTAGGACAAAAAATCAAAGAACTTCGTCGCAGCAAGAAGATGACCCAAAGTGAACTGGGCGATGGTTTGGTTACTCCCAGCATGATCAGTCAGATTGAAGCGGATAAAGCAAGTCCTTCGCATAAATTGTTAGGTGAGCTGGCGGAACGCCTTGGCGTCACCATTCAATATTTTCTTGAAGACATTCAAGCGAAAATCGCAAAAAACGGTACATTAAAATATGCCCGCATGTTAATGGAGGCGGACAATTTTGAATCGGCTTCCCAGCTTCTTGGAGAACTCCTTAGCGAACCCATTCCTCATCTCGAAACTTCCCTAATCAAACTGGATCTCGCCTATTGTCTGCAAAAGCAAGGTGAAATTGAGAAAGCTCTCGAACTTTACGAAGAGATCGTTCATGATTCGATGAGCAAAGACGAACCGGGGTATGCAGTAACAGCATTACGTGCGATGGGTACGGTTGAATACGAGAGAGGCAATCTCGTTCTGGCCAATTTTCACTGGAATAAAGCTGTCACAATTGGACTTCGGCAGAGTCAAATTGATGTTGACCGGATTTCGGATGTGATGCTTCTGCTTGCCCAATCACAGAACAAATTAGGCGACAATGCGGATGCACTGGACACTCTGCGCAGGGTTCAAACTTTCCTGGAACGGTCTAACGACATGCCCAAACTCGCTACTTTATCCCGTACTTTCTGCGAGGTGTACCGGGATCTGGGCCTTTTCAAGAAAGCGGAAGAATTTGCGCATGACGCAATTGCAATCTATAAGACCTTGAACATGCGTTCAGAAACAACTTATATGAAGATCACTCTTGCCCAGATCATGGATGAAAATGGCCGTTCCGATGATGCGCTCCGTTTGCTTGAGGATTGTCTGGAACAAGCGGATGTCGAAGTGATGGAAGTGATCGCACACATCCACTCTGTGATCGCAAAAATTTTCTATCGACTTGACCGATATGATCTGGCAAAGGCCCACTGCGAAAAAGCTCTGGCATTTGGCGACAACGACTATGAAACATTAATTCAAGTGTATCGGATTCTGTCGAACATCTGTCTCAAACGGGAACAGTACACCGAAGGCATCTACAATTGCGAACAGTTGATCTACCTGTGTCAAAAACAGCATCGCGTGGCCGAACTCACCCGTGCGTTCACTTTGTTGTCCGATATATACAAGCGGCAAGGAAATTACATGTCTGCCACCGAAACATTCCAACGAATGCAAAAGGCAGTAGAGAATAATTTGCGTGAGAAAACCGTTGTTTAGCTCGAAAAAGGGACTCGCAATTCACGAGTCCCTTCGTTTTCTTTATGATGACCCCAGCCGCAACCAGCTTGCCATAGTCCGCTTAAACATGGAAGCAACGCCGGCCTTATCCACATCTTGCGCTGCAAGAATTTCAGTTCTTCCAATTTCCAGCCCGTTTTTATAAACCACCACATGGCCGACAACGTCTCCCTTTTTCAGCGGTGCCCGAACCGGAAGGAATTCAACTTTTTGAGTAAACGAATCTTTCTTTTCTCCCTTTTTCATCAGGATGCCGACCGTATCACCTGCAATCATCGGAATTACGGCAGGATATCCTTTGTCAATACGCCCCAGTTGCACCACCTGTCCTTTTTTGTAGATCGGTTCACTGTAGAAGTTGGCGAACGCCCAATCAAACATTCCTGCAATGTCGGCGTTCCTTTGCGGGCTTGTCGGCTCACCCATTACGACTGCAATCACACGGAATTCACCGCGCTTTGCCGTTGCGGAAAGACAGTATTTTGATTCGTTGGTGAATCCGGTCTTCAATCCGTCAACGCCCTGGTAGAAACGAACCAGCTTGTTCGTATTGACCAACCAAAATGGCCTCTCTGTGTCTTTTCGCAAATAATCCTGATACATGGCCGTCCACTTGAGCACGGGTTCGTGTTTCAACAGTTCTCTGGACATGACCGCGATATCGTACGCAGACGTATAATGGTTTTCCACCGGCAATCCATTGCAGTTGGAGAAATGGGTATTCTTCAAGCCCAACTCCTGAGCACGCTGATTCATCAGGCGGACAAATTCTTCCTCCGAACCTGCCAAGTGTTCAGCCACTGCAACGGAAGCATCATTAGCTGAGCCGAGAGCAATTCCTTTCATCATATCTTCAAGTGTCATTTCTTCACCCGGTTCAAGGAAAATCTGGGATCCTCCCATCGAAGCCGCTCGCTCACTTGTTCGGATCTTATCGGATAATTTCACTTTGCCTGACTCAAGCGCTTCCATAACCAGCAACATCGTCATGATTTTGGTGATGCTGGCAGGCGGTAATTTCTCATGGCTGTTTTTTTCAAAAAGCACCTGACCTGTTGCGGCATCCATCACGATCGCTGATGCGGCTTGTTTGGCAATTTGAACTTGTCCTTTGCCATCATCCGGTTTCATATCGGCAGCCCTTGCTGAGGTTACAGGCAGCAGAGCCGCACCTGCCACAACACATGCTGCAAGCCCCGCCAAGACTGTTCGTTTCATTATCCTACCCCACATACAGTGAATACCTCCTTCGATAATTGCACCCTGTTTAGGTAGTATGCACAAAATAAAAAGGGGCTATTTGCCCCTTTTTCCAATTTTCCCTATTATCGAACCAACTGGTAGTCCTCCAAGGCTTGCTGCAGAGTTGCTTTGGTGTCTACCTTTTCAGTAAATGAAATGCCCAATTCAATCATGGTATTCGCAATTTCCGGACGTATACCCGTGATAATAGCTTTACAGCCCAGCAAACCAATCCCTTCTACAATTCGAAACAGATGTCCGACAACCGCCGTATCCATAAATGCAACACCTGATAAATCGATAATAATTCTTTGTATTTTAAGGCTGGCGATCTGAGTGAGTGTCTGTTCCTGAACTTTTTTCGCCCTGTATGTATCGAATGTCCCAACAATAGGCAGCACCGCCATTGAAGATGATAATGGAATAATCGGTACAGACAATTCATCAACCATCTCCCGGTGGGCACGAAGCAATTCATCTTTGAATTCCATATAGCTCGAGAAATAATGAGAAACATAATTGTCAAAGATAAAATTTGTTTTGATCCCAATTTGAAAAAAGCCTTCTGCATCGAGCTCTGAATTTTTATAGTAGTTATATAAAAAGTCCCAGTACACTTTCCGGAAGCCCTGAATCAATTCCAGTTTTACGACTAAAGGAACATCATTTTTTGCGCCAATTTTTCCCCGTTCTCTAGCCAGCATAATCAATTCATGATACCGGTCTTCATTAATAAGGTCGGCCATATTATCACAAACCTCGCGAATATTTTGTCTGTAAGCAGCATCTTCAACTTGGTCCATAACTGTTTTGGTATCGGAAAACAATACTTCATAAAATCGACTCCGATTCTGTTCAAAAAATTCTTTAAAGCTCTGACCGTTTTCATACTGCAGATCCAAATCAATCACTCCCATTTGATGTGTAACGTCAGTCGGAAATTGAATCGTAAATGTGGTTCCTGCCCTAACCGTGCTGTCTACATCGATTTTCGCTCCATGTTGGTAGATCGTTGAAAACACTTGAGTTAACCCCATGCCCGTGCCTTCATCCTTGGTGGTAAAAAAAGGGGTTCCCAACAGTTCAAGCTTCTCTGCAGGTATACCGACCCCGGTGTCACGAATGCGGATATACACACAGTTCCCCATTCTGTAATGTTCGATTGTGATGGTTCCTTTGTCCGGAATCGCTTCGAAAGCATTTTTCAAGAGATTAAAAAATGCTTTCTTCAGCTGATTTTTCTTCCCGTAGACAATCTCGTCCGTATTGCGAAAGTTTCTTTCAATTCGTACGCGATAGATTTGGTCCTGGAACAAGTAAAGTAAAGACTCCAATTCTATGCAAAGATTAATAGGCACATAGGGCTCATCTTGCAAATCCGGCTTGGAAACCTGCAACAAATTTTGCAGCGTGGAAATTGCCCGATCCAATTCCGAGCTCGCAATTTCCAAATACATATGCGGTGATTCCTCTTCCATCAATTGCAGAAATCCCTTAACCGTCGTCAATGGATTTCGAACTTCGTGTGCTATTCCAGCCGCTATTTGTCCTATTGAAGCCAAACGGCTTAACGTACTGTCCATTGATGTGTCATTATTTTCTTCCCCGTTTGACCGCCACAACTTTAGTTCCTCCCGTCGAAGTCTCGATATAGAATTCATCCATTAATCTCTTGACACCGGATAACCCCAATCCCAATCCACGTGAAGATGGTGTCTTTTTCCCATCCAAAACATCGTCTATATTTGAAATCCCGGGACCTTGATCAAGTACCTCAATACGTAACCCATGATCGAAGATTTCGCAATAAAAAATGCCCTTCCTTCCGGCATGGTCCAAAATATTTCGGGTCAACTCCGAAACACTGACGAAAACCTTTTGCTGCTCCAGATCAGAAAACCTCAGCTGCTTCATCAGGCGACGAACGGTGCTTAACGCAAAATAAACATCATCTTCTGAACTAATGTTTACTTTCTGAAATGTCATCGGGTGAGGGAATCCTCCATGCTCAATCGACGTAATTTTACTTAAAAATATGAATATATACTCATTTAAGAATATCATGAGCATGTCAGGTTTGGCCACTTCATTCTGCCATCGAATTCAGTACAATTTCGTGCATTTTCTCGCAAAGCCAGCCCCCTTCCGGAATTCTTTCCATCCTCTTTCGCAAACTGTGCAGTTGACACATAAACTAAAACGGTAAAAGCACTTTCTGTTCCCGAAGAACATATACTCTAGGTGGATGCCAAAAAGATGTGGTGATACTAATGAAAAAAAAACGATGGCTCTATCATCCCGCAAAAACGTTTATGTCCCTTCCAAATCTCAGACAGGCTGCGGTAATAAAGAGCAAAAAATCCAATCCACTGCAAGTTAAAAGATTGCGTACAAAAAACGTCCGCAAAATAAAGTTGGGTAAAATAAAGTCACCTAAAATACCGTGGCAAATAAAAACCAAGATCATAAAAACTGGAAAAATTAAGGCTTCCAAAATTAACAGCGACACGCTCCGTGCAGACAATTTGAAAATTCAGGGTGGAATTCCCTGTCTCACTTTTACGGAGTTGAAATTCAAAGGACTGATCGCCGGAGATGAATTTCAATCTATACCGTCACAGAATACTTCTTTGAAAACAACAGTCACATATATGGTGGCGAATCGCAGTAAGAATACAAAGATTGAGGCACAAATCGAAATCAGTCCCAACAATTCGGATTTCTTTCTTGATACGTTCCCCATAACAATTGAACCCGGCAAAAATCATGTATTTGTCCCGCTTCGCTTTTCCAAATTCACACGGGTCTCTTTTCGATCGATTGAAAAAGGAAACACAGCGAAAATTGATATTTTTTTCCAAGCTCAAGAGCAATCGTCAAAAAAAACTTGACCTCCGAACCCAAAAAACCGACGGAGGTGTTTTTGCTTTGTTTTGTTTTGTTAATCATTCTTCAGAAACCCTATATCGCTTCTATGGATTACATAAGCATTTTCATGCCTGCGACCTCCCGGAGGAAGTTCAGCCAACCTCAGTGTAGCATTTTTAACCGCTTCTTCCACGATGTTTCGCACAAGACGGCCATTGCCAAAATTTGATCCACGGTTTTGATATGCATCCTGATAATACTTCAGCAACTGTTCCAAAACATCTTCAGCCAGTCGATACCCCTGCTCAATTAGCATCAATTCGGTAATACTCATCAGTTCATCAGGATCATAGTCTTCAAATATGATTTCACGACTGAAACGCGATCGTAATCCGGGATTGCTTTCTATAAATTGCTCCATCTTTTCCGGATAGCCAGCAGCAATCACTACCAATTTTCCTCGTTCATCCTCCATCCGCTTTAAGAGGATATCGATGGCTAATTGCCCATAATCATGATTGAAGGCGGGTTTTAATGTATAGGCTTCGTCTATAAACAGGACTCCACCGATTGCCTCATCAATCACCTTTTTCATTTTTTCTTCGGTATGGCCCATCCAAGCACCAATCAATTCTTCTCGTGAAGTTTCAACCAGATGGCCTTTTGGCAGTACGCCAAGAGCTGCATAAATTTCGCTGAGCAAGCGTGCAACAGTTGTTTTTCCTGTTCCCGGATTTCCTAAGAACAGCAGGTGCGGGGAAAACTTTCCCGTAACATCTCTCTCCTCCTCCTTATAATACCGAACCAGCTTAACAAGTTCTGATACACTCTTTTTTACAGATTCCAGGCCGATCATCCTGTTAAGTTGCTCGAGCAGTTCTGATAAACGTTTCTCATTAATTGGGATTGAGACTGTTTTGGAAGGAACTGATGTGAGAATCCCTTCAACATCTTCCGCCAGAATCGTTGTCATAACTTCTCGAGTCCGTTGTTCTTTGAGTAATTTCGAACACCGTTTGGCATGGTGAATCTTGATGTTTTCAATATATTTACGAACCAAACGGGCATTTCCGAAAAATTTGTCTCTCTTTCTGTACAAACAGATAAATTCTTCCCTTAACAACTCTTCCGCTTGCGGGCTGAAGGTATACTCTTCTTTTTGGGCCATCATCTGGGCAATTCTGATCATTTCATCAGGAGTGTAGTCCTGGAAACAAAAATAATTTTTAAAGCGGTCTTTTAAACCTGGGTTTGATTCGATAAAGGCCTGCATTTCTTCAGGATACCCTGCAGCAATAACGACAAACTGACCGCCGGAGTCTTCCATTCTTTTCAGGATCACATCAATCGCTTCTTGACCGTAATCATTGGAGGTAAGGTGTTTTGCCAGCGTGTAGGCTTCATCAATAAACAACACTCCGCCCATCGCCTCATGAATGATTTTTTCTGTTTTGATGGCGGTTTGTCCAACATATTCAGCAATCAGGGCCGGGCGATCCACTTCCACGACATGCCCCATTTCAAGCAATCCCATAGCTTTAAAAATTCTTCCAAGCAACCTGGCGATGGTCGTTTTCCCTGTTCCCGGATTTCCTAAAAAAATACTGTGAAGTGAGATCGTATCAGATGTTTTCACTCCCAGACGTTTACGATCCCGGACATACTGAAGATAATCGATCAGGTCATGAATCGACTGTTTGACATTCTCCAAACCGATATAGTGCTCCAGTTCATTCAAGAGAGTTTCGAGCTCATCTTTATTCTGAGTCAAAGCGCTTTCCGTCTGAGGCGAATCAGATGAAACAATATCCACCTTGTCTTCAATCCGGCACCTGTGTATCGTTAATCGACTCTCTTTGTCTCTGACCGTTATGCCAAGACCTCTGTGTCCGGAGATATCACAATCCTCCAGTGTCCCAAACCCATTTTCACTCACCCAGACGCCGATACCCTCACCATCCCGAATCCGGCAGCGCCGGAACAGCGCTCTGCCGTTTTGTTTGATCACGACACCGCAAACACGATGGCCGAATATATCGCAGTCTTCAAGTGTTCCCTGCGCGTTGTCAACGACAAACACCCCCGCATCGTTTCCGCTGTGAATTCTGCAGTTCTTAAAAACCGGGTTGGCTCCCCGGGAGATGGCTGCTTCCGCAAGGACATGCCCGAATATCTCACATTCCTGGAAGGTCCCCAGCCCGTCTTCATATGCATAAATACCGGCATTTTTTCCATGGAAGATCCGACAGCGCCGAAAGATTGGATTTCCCCCGCCGGCAATTTCCACATTCGGGTGTTCATGGCCGAATATTTGACATTCCTCCAAAATTCCCCGTCCGTTGTCATACACATAAATTCCTGCTTCTTGCCCTTCGTGAATCCGGCAGCGGTGAATAAGAGGATTCGCATTGCCGGAAATGCTTATGCCAGCGCCGGCCTTTGCACTGATGTCGCAATTCTCAAGCACAAGCTGTCCGCAAGGAATGGCAACAGCCGCTTTGTCTCCGCCGCTTTCCTGACGTATTGTGAATCCCCGGATGACAGCATAATCGGTTTGCATCATAATGCAATTCGAATCTGAAATCGCGAGAATGATTTCATCCACAGGACCATCACCAATGATCTCCACATGTTTGTCGATTCTGATCATTTCATGATACACACCCGGATATACAATGATTGTTGAGCCCGGAGCGGCTCTTTGAACAGCCTCCTGAATGGAATGGCACTGGGCATTGATATGTTTTGACACGGTAATAATATCGTTCAATCTGTTCCACCTCCTTTAGGGCGACACTCAAAATCCATTCTTTCTCCTCTGGAGACGGAGATTATATTAATTCAAGAATAGGCAGAAAATGTTCTCCTTCGATCAATCCCGCCCTGATCATTTCATACCTGTGAGTGCACAAAGCGGAGTCTGAAGCCAGAATGAAAAAGTTCTTGCTGAAATCGAGTGTCAACAGATGGCTGAACTCGACAATCGAATCAATCCTATCTTTAAGCCCCGGAAATGCTTTCAGAAACATTTCCATTAATCTGCCCGTGCCGATGACGCAAATCTTTTTTCCGCTCAGCTTGAGCTTGTCTGCCAACTGATAGATTTGGTAGTTAAAAGCCAGCCCGTATTCAAAGAAATCGCGATAAGGTTTGCTGAAATGCTGCCTGCCCATATAATCGATGATTTCTCCAGGCGTCTTCCGGTAAATCAATCGATCAAGAAGCAATTGCAGCACCCGTTCCCGGTCTTCCCCCTTAAACTCGTGAAGGTGGGGGTCGGTCTTCAGCAGGTCCAGGATTCCCTGGATCGCCAGATGATAGTTTTCGTTTAGGATGGCATCCTTTATTTTGCTCATTAGTGACATATGGAGAAATGAACTTAAAATCGCCTTCATCCCGCCCGACAACTGATCTGAAAAAGGCAATTCCCGCAAAGCGCGAAACCGCATGAATTCCCAGCCGTTCATCTTGGCCGCGGCCCCCGTATCATTGTCTCCGTAGAAGCGATGTTCGACCAATAAGTCGGAGACTGCGCAGGAATCGAAATAATAAACCAGTTTCATAACCAAATCCACATCGCCAATCGGGGAATCGATGGACAATCCGGTATATGACAGGGCATCCCCGCGGATCATCCATTCGCTCGGCAATCCGAAAGAATGGATATTCATCGCCTGTCGGACAGTGCTGAAACCTTTCGGCCGCAATAGGTCAAACGGTACGGTCAACACATGGGATTCGCCAAACCGGTATCCGCAGGTAATCAAGGCTGCCTGGGGGTGTTTCGAAGCGGCGTGGTACATCTTTTGCAAAGCATCGTCGGCAATAAATACATCATCGGAATGCAGAAACTTGATATATTTCCCCTTGAACTCCATCATGCAGCGATTCGCATTCCTCGCCGCTCCCACATTCCAGTCGTTGCGCAGAAACCGGATCCGGTTATCCTGAAATGAAGTGATGATTTCTTCCGTATCGTCATCCGAATGATTGTCGATCACGATGATTTCAAAGTCCCCGAAGGTTTGTTTCAGAATGCTGTTCAGTGTATCCCCGATATGCATTGCCCTGTTATATGTCGGTATACAAACGGAAATCATTGGGTTTTCCATCTCAATCCGTCTCCTCAGAGAAGTTGATAGCTTCAGAGATCTTCCAACGCCGGCAGAAAATGTTCTCCTTCAATCAGTCCGTTTCTGATCAGTTCATATCTGTGAAACCGCACATAATCGTCAGAAGCGATAATCACAAAAGTATCGTGAAAATTAAGTGTTGCATCTTTTGTAACAGGTATCCCTTCCAGCAACTGCAGATCGGTGCCAGTGTCCACGATAGATGCAATGCGGTTTTTAAGCTCCGGAAAACATTGCAATATGACTTTTGTCAAATATCCTGTACCGACGACCGCTATTTTTTTGGAAGTTTCTTTCAGTTTCTGGTCCAGGCGATATAATTGATAATTCAGGCCGAAACCATACTGAAACAAATCGGCATAGGGTCTGCTGAATTGTTGGGTACCCATGAAATCGATGATTTCGTTGGGTTTCCTGCGATGCACCAATTGATCCAGCAGCAGTTCCAGCACTTTTTCCCGATCCTCTCCGTAAAAGAATGGAAGATGAGGATCCGCCTTCAGTATGTCGAGCGCGCTCTGAAGTGCGTGATGGTAAGCTTCGCCGATAATAAAAGTCCGAATCCGGCTCATCAATTTGATTTGGAGAAAGGAACTTAACACAGCCTTCTGTTCACTTGACAGCCGGGAATAAAACGGCAATTGTTCGAGCACCCGAAACCGCATGAATTCCCATCTGTTCATCGTTTCACCCATAGAGGAAGACCCGCCTCCGGCCTCGCCCCGATGTTCGACCAAAGGTTCCGAAATCGCGTACAAATCAAAATAATAGGCCATTTTCATAACCAGATCAGCATGACAAATCGGTGAATCAATGAACAAGCCCGTATAAGGAAATGTATCTTTTTTGATCATCCAAACGCTTGGCAATCCAAACATATGGATGTTCATCACTTCCCTTACCGTACTGAAACCTTTACGCCGCAGCAAGTCAAAGGGAAGCGAAAAGGGAGTTGACCCGTCGGGATGCCTGTATCCGCATGCAATGATGGCGGCATCAGGATAATTGCGGGTGGCTTCCACCATTTTTTCCAGAGCATCGGTACCTGTAAAAACATCTCCCGAATTAAGGATTTTGATATAGTTTCCTCGCGACTCCAACACGCAGCGGTTAAGATTCTTCGCCGCCCCGATATTCCATTCATTACGGACAAACCGGATCCGTTGATCCTGAAATGTTCCGATCACCTCTTCCATATTGTCTTCAGAGTGATTATCGACAACCACAATTTCATAATCCTGATAGGTTTGGCTAAGGATACTGTTCAAAGTTTCCCCTAAGGATGCTGCCCTGTTGTAATTGGGAATGCAAACCGACAGAAAAGGATGTTTCACCCCAATCCCCCCCGGTCGGACCCATACAACCCCATTTCCCGAAAGATCTGATCAAACCGCCTGTTGTACGAATGATCCCGAACAGCCCTGTTGTAACCGGCTTCCGCGATCCGGTCCCGTTCTTCTTCGTGCGTAAGGTAATACCGGATTTTCTCGATCAATTCCGATTGATCCCGATACGTGACCACTTCTTTTCCGAACTCATAATATTCAGATAATTCATCGTTATACCCCGTCATTAACAATCCGCCACATCCGGGAACCTCAAAATCTCTGGCTTTGATTTGCAGAATATCTGCCACTGAAGCCTTGCTGAAATTCAAATTGATCTTCGTCTGATTAAAGATTCGGACCATTTCACCGATCGATACCCGTCCCGTCGCCCATCCGGCTCCCCAAACATGAACATTGAATCCCGCATCGACCAATGCTTGCAGCATTTCCACACGATTGCCGTGAGGCATTCCAATAAAGGTCACATCATAGATTTTGGGCAGGTTCAACTTTTGATGAATCGCGGGATTGCAGCCCCACTGGGATTTGATCACGTTCGAATACCCGGCCTGATGATAAACAGGGACTGCCGCAGCGCTGGTTGTCACCATCCAGTTGAAATGTGGGGCCCACGCCAGGGTATAACCCAATCGCCAATGGTCGTCAGCACACCAGTTAAACGTTATGGTATCCGTGTTAAAGCTGATCTGATGGATGACTTCCGGATCCAGTTGATTCTCGGAAAGACTGACAAACATACAATCAGGTTTTTCCTTGATTGCGGTCTGAAGCAGCATTTCATTCATTTTCTCCCGGCCATATTCCGCCATTAACACATCATAATGAAAAGGAACCAACTGATGTCCCATCCGATGCAGCGTATCATAGGCAATCAGTTCCAATCCGTAGCCCCGCCGGGGATCCCCGTAATCATACAACATATTCACAAAAAGGATTTTTAAACGAGTCAATCCGGTCACTCTCCCGCTCTTGTGTCATAACATTCCCGCTTGTTTGAGTTGACTCATCTTTTCTTGTAAAAATATCGATTCCGGAAAACGGAGCAGCCCCAGTTCCAGCACTTCTTTGACGATTTGAAACCTGCCAATCGCCAAACCATGATAGACATGGAAAGAGGTCACTCCCTCAAAACTGTTGTAGTGTGGAGGAGTACTGCCCAACTGAAGGCAAGTTTGCAAACTCTCAGCCGATTCCAGCCAATTGCCTTGCGCAAGAAAACAGATTCCAAGAAAATAGTGCAGATCGGGAAAATCCGGAAACAGTTCAATTCCCTTTCGCAGCCACCGTTCCGATTTTTTATACTGTTTCTCCATCAAATAACATTGGGCGATCTTGCAAATCGCATCGGGAGTTTGCGGCTGTGCAGCCGTCCATTGCTGCAATGAAAAATCGAGATGTTCAGCCGCTTTCCCGTATTGCTCCTGCTGCATCAGCTCAACCGCGAGACAGTAATGGTAAAAAGGGTTTTCAGGTTCTGATTGAAGCTGTTTTTGAATGATCGCCAGGTTCCTTTGCAGCTTGTGTTTCTCCCGCATCACGCTGTCCAGATACCCTTCGTGACGGATTACCACATCAGCGATTTCCAGCCGTTTTCCGGCAACCCAAAACTTTCCGGGCGGAATTTGTTCATGAATCGCTCCCTCAAATCGGTACTCCCGCTTGTTTCTGAAAAAGGAAAGCCGTCGGTCAACAACTGTATAAGACTCGTCGATCCCGCTTTTCACCGTCAAAAAATATCCGTCAATTTCCGGATTCGAAACCAAATCCGACAATCGCCCCTTCCCCTCCGGATCCAGCCGTTCATCCGCATCCAACATCAATATCCATTCGCAGGACGCTTTTTCAAGCGCAAAGTTTCTGGCATCAGCAAAATTCCCGTTCCATGCGAAATGGAGCACTTGAGCTCCCATCTCTTGTGCGATCTTGACGGTTCCATCTTCCGACCCCGTATCCACAACAATCATTTCCTCCACGATCCCCTGTACACTCTGCAAAGCCCCTGCCAGATATTTCTCCTCATTTTTTACAATCATGCAAAGACTGATGCGGTTTTGCTTGATTCTCTTCAGAGATTCAAGATAATAGCCATACGAGATTTGGGACATCCCAATCATCGCCCGTAAATGGCAAGAAGATTGAGCCAGCACTTGCTGAAACCATCGTTGGGCCTCATGATAGGATCCTGATGCCAGATAAATTTCACCGTGCAGACATGCAATCTCAAGATTGGAGCGTTCCTCTTCCCCTATTTTTTCCAACCAGAGTGCCGCTTCCGAAATCTTTTGCTGTTTGTGCAGGAGATTGATAAATTCCACAAGCCGTCCCGTTTGCTGCAACCGGTCGGGAAAATGGATCCTGATCTTGGCCACCCAGTCGATTTTATCAAGCAATACAAAGAGTTCCAGCAGACTAATGATCGCATTTTCCCCAAGATGATCGATTTCCGAAAAGAGCTTTTTCGGCAGCTCCACTTCTCCTGCTACTAAGATCTCATTGACCGTCAAACAAACCTCGAGTTCGTAAGCTGGAAATCGGTTTTCCCGCAAAAGCCCTTTCAGAATTGTTTCAGCCCGGTCAAAGTTTTGTTTCAACCAGCAATGGATGCACTTGAAAAAAGATGCCCGCAAAAATTTGGGGCTGTCAGGAGGAATCGAATCAAAGAGACGTATGGCCTGTTCGTAACCACCGGAAAACATCAAGCAACTGGCTCGCAAAAGAACGATTTCATCATCCGCCGGAGAACCTGTTTTTTCAAATTGGTCGACATAATGCAGAGCAAGCTGATATTCGCCTGCGTTAACGAATGCTTCCGCAAAATACCGGTTCGCCACCGGAACGTTCATGTCAAAACGCTCACGAAGAAAGGAGATTACTTCCGCCCGGGAGCGATCCTTCACCAGCACTTCGGCCAAAGCATGAACAGCCGGCACATAAGCTGTATTGCACCTTAATGATTCAAGATACGCCTTTATCGCCGCTTCGTTGTTTCCAATTCGCGAGTGGAGGTACCCGATGCGATAATAAGCGGTGTAAGTTCCAACACCGGAAAGCGAACTGTACACATACGGGGTTTCTCCCTGTTCAATGCATCCCTGATAGGTTTCAATCGCTTGCGGGAGATTGCCCTGCCGTTCCAAACATTCCCCTTTCAAAAAAATCAGGTCCGTATAATCCGGATACATCTCCCGAGCCGACTCAATTTCCGTATGGACTTGCAAGAACCTTCCCAGTTCCTGCAGTGCAATGATTTTTTTCTTCAGCATTTCCGACGGCGGTTTCAACCCGGCTGCCTCATATAATTCTTGCGATTTCTCGAAGTGTTTCAACGCTTGGTCATGGTCACCGGCACGGAGATCTTCCGTTGCAAGATAGAAATAATTCAGGGCAGTCGGATGGTCATCCAATTCTTGTTCCAAGAGCATTCGATTCCGTCTGATCTTCTGTTTACTCTCGATTTCCTTGTTTAAATAACCGTAATGATTTACTCGGATTTCTCTGAAAGCCGTTACGGCTCCCCGTAAATTCAATGTTTCATGGATTCTCCCGGAGAATCGGAACTGCGGGCGATTTCGGATGAGCCTTGGTTGCGGCATCCGAATATACAACCCTTTCACTTCGCCATAAAAACTCAGAGTGTCGAAATAGAAGCAATCGACATCCGGTTCTTGCAGCAGTTCCCGAATCTTGTGACAGTCTTCCGGGTGGATTTCATCATCCGCGTCCAATAACAGCAACCAATCTCCGCTTGCCTGTTCAATCGCAAAATTTTTTGCCGCGCTGAAGTCATCCCGCCAAGGGAAAAATGTCACCCTAGCTCCCAGCGACTTGGCGATTTCCGCCGTTTTATCAACAGACCCCGTATCAACCACAATCAACTCGTCTACAGCTTCCTTGACACTGTTCAAAGCCCTGGCGATATTATGTTCTTCGTCTCTGGCGATCATGACCACACTGATTGTTTGACCATTATCCCCCAACATTTCGGATCGCCTCCTCAATCTTCTCCTTTTCTTTCTGCAAGAATGGAACATTCGGAAAGAGGCGAATCCCCTGATCGATGACATCCTTTGCGTCTTCCAAAAATAAAAGGGCAAGCCGTCCATACAGCTTTTCATCCGCGTTTAAGTTGTGCATGATCTCTGCCGCCTGATCCCGTTCATTCAGATACATATTAGCGGCGCATAACTGTAACTGGGCCTCAACATAGAAAGGGCTTGTGACCGGAACTTGCTGCAAAACCTGAATCGCTTCCCTGTATTGTCCGCGCTTCCGGTAACAACCGCCCAAAAGATAGCGAAACTGGAAGCTGGGATCATCCTCTTGCAGCTCTTTGATATATTTCTCAGTTGCCTCATACTGCCGCAAGCTGAGGAAAATATCCGCTATAACAGGATATTTCTCCCGATTGGGAAAAGGCATGATTGCTTCCAGGTATTGCTGGATGGCGTGAATTGGTTGAAGCTGCAGCAGATGACCGGTGATATGATAGAGGGGCTGGATATGTTGGGGAAACATTTTGTAAGATTTCTCGTAAGCTTCGAGCGATTGCTGAATGTTTCCGATCTTCTCATAAACCTGTCCGAGGGCATAGTAGGATTTGTAGCCGCCCATTCCCTTCATCACTACATATTTCGTTTCCGGCGGATCTCCCATGCGGATGCATTTCGAAAAAGCGGCAACAGCATCAAGATTCTCCCCCTGCTCAAAGTGAACCACCCCGCGCAGGTAAACAAGGTCTGTATAGTCAGGATACCAGCCGATTCCCTTCTCCAGAATCGACTTCGCTTCGTTCCATCTTCGCATTTCCATCAATGTGATCGCATAAGCTTGCACACACCGGGGAGCCCAGGGCATTGCGAGATCGAGATATTTCATCGCTTCCGCAAACTGCAAAACCGCTTCTTCCCGATTGTTCTGCCGCCGGTATTCAATCCCCATATAATACCGCAGATACCCATTTTCCGGATCCTGCCGAATCGCCTTAAGGGTCAATTCCCGATTCCGTTCCTCTTTCTTCTTCGGATCCGATATTTCTTTCAAGTATCCGTAATGTTTGATCCGAACCGGAGCATGCCGGATCACCGCTTTCGGATGAGCGGACAAAATGGACGGGACAATCTGTTCATGAATGACTCCCTCGAACCTATACATCGGACGGTTGCGGAACAGACGGACAAAAGAGGAAATTTCTTCTTCCACCAGATTTCTGTCATTCACAAGATTCACAATCTGCAGGATATAGGCTTCTGTATCCCGGTTTTTTAAAAGCTTGCGAAGTTTTGCCTTATCCTCCTGATATAATTCCTCATCTCCGTCCAGCCGCAGGATCCACTCTCCTTTCGCTTCCCGCAAAGCCCGGTTGAGAGGTTTTGAAAAATCGTTCTGCCACGGTTCGTCAACAACAATGGCGCCCGCCTGCCGGGCAATCTCTTTCGTCCTGTCTGTTGAACCGGTATCCACCACAATGATTTCATCCACCAGCCCCTGCACGCTCTGAAGGCAGCGCGGCAATAACAATTCTTCATTTTTCACCACCATGCAAAGGGTTAACAGAGGCTTATTCCTTGCCAAACTTCATCACCTCCCGGATCTTTGCCAATTGGCCGATTAATTTTTGATCATGACTTTTTTGTGTTCCTTCTTCCAGGGTATAAGCCGCTTCCTGCAGAAAAACTTCCGCCAATTCCCTGTACAGCGATGCGTCCCCATCGATTCGCAGGACTTTTTTTGCTTTGTCCTGTTCCCCCAGAAACCAATAAGCAGACGCCAGCATCAATCTTGATTCCCGGTAAAGCGCGGAATCCCGCGGAATCTTTTGCAGACGATTCACAGCTTCCTCATAATTGCTCAACTGCATGAAGTAACCGGCCGAGAGAAACAACAGATCGATCCTTGCAGGCTCCAACGCCAATATCCGATCCAGATAGGCAAGGACCGACTGCGTTTCACCCAATTGAGAAAAAACGTCCTTCAAAAAGAGCAGGTTTTCCGTTGAATCGGGAGGAATCCACTGCTCAAAAAGCTTCTGCACCTTCTCCACAGCCACAGTTTTTAACATCAATGACCCGATCCGCACATAGGGTTCTTTCCATTGACGATTGGCAACAATAGTATTCATATACTCTTCTATCGCTTTGACATGATTGCCCTTTTGCTCATAAACTCTTGCCAGTGCAAAGTGCAGTTGACTGTTCTCAATCTCTTGATGGACAGCGAACGTATTGGTTTCTTTTTCGATTTGCAGACATTGCTGATAGGCTCCGATCGCACGGTCCCACTTGCCTTCCCGCTCTAACCATTTTCCCTGAAGGTAATACAGGTCCTGATAATGCGGATATTTTGTGATTCCTTCCAACAAAATCGAATAAGCTTCCTCTTTCTTTCCCAGACCATCGAGGCCGATCATTAACAGTTTATAGATGCGGGGGGTCCACATGGCATCCGGATGGCTTTTTTCCTTCGAGATCAACAGGTGCTTTACCGCTTCCTCCAGGCTTTGCCTGTCGGGGTTTGCTCTGCCAAGGTACGCTTGTGCGGCGCAATATCTGAGATACCCGTCATAGGGACGGCGGCTTACCTCGGCGAGAGCCATCTCAAGGTTTCGTTCTTCCTTTTTCTTCTTCTTCATGACTTCCGAAGTGTAGCCGTGATGTACGATTCGAAGGCCCGACCGGTGAAACTGCGCATGCGGATTTGCGCTGAGGATCGAGGAAGCGATCTGTTCATGAAAGGAACCGACAAAATAATGCTGGGGATCGCTGCGGAACAAACGGAGTGCCAAGGCTCTCTCTGTCTCATGGTCCATTTTGTTTTCAATGACCATGAAGAAACCTGACGCCTCCGTATTTGTTAAAAGAGTACGGACAAATCCCCGGTCGTCAGGATGAATCTCTTCATCGGCATCCAGAAACAAAATCCACTTCCCCCGCGCCTTTTCGAGAGAGACATTTCTTGCCCTGGAAAAATCATGATCCCATCGGTAATTGTAAACTTTGGCTCCCATTGATTTCGCGATTTCAACCGTTCGATCAGTTGAACCGGTGTCGACTACAATAATCTCTTCCACCACCCCTTGCACACTATTCAGGCAGCGAGAGAGCATTTCTTCCTCATCTTTGACGATCATGCATAAACTTAAGAGTGCTTCCTGTTCCATCAGTGCGGTAACTCCTTCACCCGGTTATAAAAGTCTTTCATTTTCTCATCTGCCGGATAACGCCGTTTTCCAAGCGCAGCCGCTTCACGAGCCCACTCGATGAGAATTGCTGAATAGTGAAGGTAATTCGGAGCGGAAAAAACTGTTTTTCCCAGACAGCTCTGCAGCAACGTGGCCGCTTCATGATCCCGCTTCTGTTCCCGTTTGCTTTCCGCCAATAAGGCAACCAACTCTTCACTGGCACCGTGATGTTTGAGAGCGAGAGTCAAAAAATGATCCGCTAGTCCAAAACGTTTATGCAAATAAAACAGCTTTCCGACGGAGGAATAAAAACGGCTGTGTTGTTCCAGCAAAGGAACTAACCGGTCCACCAACTGATCTTTCTTTAAAAAGAGAAAACAGGTTACGATTTCGCTTGCATGTTCCATCGGTTGGTAATTCGGCAGGGACCAAGCGGGTAACTCTCCGTTTCCGCCTGACAAAACTTGATGAATCGACCGGTACAGGGCAGCCGACTCGGAAGGGTCACGCTTTTCCATTCGAACCAGATATTCTTCTGCCTGCAGCCAGTCTTCAAGCGTCCAACTTGCCTGGCATGCCCTTCTCAGTGCGGAAAGGTACAGGGAGCTTTGTTCCGGAATTTTCGTCAAATAAAAAACAGCGTTTTCCGGGTCCCCATTCATCAAGTGGCAATTGGCCAACAAAAAAATAGTTTCATCTCTTTGCGGAAATTGATGACAAGCCTTTTCCGAATACTCTTGCGCCTTCCGATATAATCCTTCCGCATAAAAAATGTCCCCTAACAGTTGGAGATGCTCGCCGTTATTTGGAGATAACCATTTCTCCAGCACATCTTGTATTTCGTGACCCCCTCGATGACGATGAACCAGATGGGCGATCCGATAGAGAGGTTTGGTAAACCGTCTGTTTGCTTCATAAGCTTTTTCATAATGGCGAATGGCCTCTTGAATGTCTCCTGTTTCCTCACTGACATTGGCCAGGGCAAACCAAGCCTGATAATCTCCGATTCCGGGTTCCTCCGCATACTCTCCCGGCTGGCTGTTCATTCGAATGCAATGCCCAAAGATTTCTCTTGCCGCTTCATATTCTGCCTTTCGAAACAGGATCTTTGCTTTTAAAAAGTGTAAATCAATGTACCGGGAATGTTTCTTTAGTCCTTCGGCCAAACAATCCAAGGCTTCTGCTTGTTGTCCCTTTTCATGCAAATGTCGCGATCTCCATTTATAAACCAGCGCGTCATATCGCTTCGGCAGTTGGCTGCGCAGGATCAGCTGCCGCCAGATTGACTCCGCTTCTTCCATCGCTCCGCTTTTCGCCAACCAGGCAGACAGGTGAAACGAATAGAAAGGGTCTGTTGACATCGAGTCGGATTCTCTTTTTAAACCTTCCAAAATTAGGGGAGGTGTGTTCGGTTCCTGCTCTTCTTTTCGAATCAGCTTCAGATCCGTCAAGGTTGCCATTTTTTCCAATTCAAGCGGCAATCGGACAACGGTGCTTCCTTGATACCGATAGTGATCACGATTTCTGAACAGCCGCAATTCAAAAGGCACATCATATGGATCTGCCTGATGCCTCGTGCACGGGACATGAAATGATTCCTGATCCATTCGATTGACCAACATTTGAATCTTATATTTCTCTTCGTCAGCAATCTCCTCATCCGGATCCAGCCGCAGAATCCAAATCCCGCTTGCTTGCTCCAATCCCCTGTTCAGTGCATCGGATAGCGAAAGTTCGGAAGTGAAAGAGACTGTGATGACTTCATCAACCAAAGGTCGGTATTGTTCCAGAAACATTGAGAGAGAGTCGTTATCGATCGGTTTTTCGATCAGACTCACAAGGGATAATTGGCAGTTCACCCGGAATCCCTCCGTTCTTGTCTGCCTTATTTATATGTAAAGCTCTAACCGGCTTGTTACAAAAATGGTCACAGGGAAGAAAAATTAGGTGTACGCATATTCTTGATTGATTATGCTGAAGCCCTTGCAAAAGTAGAACTATTGACATTAGATAGTACTGATAGAATAAAGGGGGGATATTGAATTGAGAGTGTTTTCCGAACGTGCTGGAGATTTGTTGTCTCAAGTTTCCAATCAGACAGCCGCCTGTATGATCTCAACCGTTACGAATCTTACAGCCGCCTGTTTGGTAACGAATGCTGTTACGTCGAACCTTACGGCCGCCTGTTTGATCGCAACTGTTACGAACCTCACAGCCGCCTGTTTGATCTCAACCGTTACGAACCTTACGGCCGCCTGTATGATCTCAACCGTTACGAACCTTACGGCCGCCTGCTTGCTGGCGAACCAAACTCTTGTTGACCGGGCTGTGCAGGATGCAACTACCACGGCAGTTACAACCGCAAGTACCTCTTTGACCCCGTCCACGACAAGAAACGTGCTCACATTGTCCCAGTTTTCACTTGGTGTGTCGAACTCTTGCGCAACCGGACTCGTTGTCCAACTGCAGATTAGCCCGGATAATGTCAACTTCACCAACGACACCGGCACTTTCCTGGTGCCGCAAAACGATGCCAGAAGCTTCACACCTTCACGTTTTGCCAAATATGCGCGGCTTCAATACGCAGCGCAAACAGCCGGCTGTACCGTTACCTTCGTCGAATTTTTCCAAGGACAAGTATAACTGCAAAAAACATCCGCCCCGTCAGGCCGGATGTTTTTATGTGCAAGAATTTGCATTCAATTCAAGAATTCTATTAATTACCGTTCGACAAAATGCCTGGATCGAAAAATGTTCCGCATACATATCACCGCTCAGAAATTTATCAATATTTCTGAGATAAGCAGCATACTGCTCGTCCGATACTTGTTGGAGACGCTGATAAAGCTCTTCATAAGATTGAAATTGCCGAAGATCAATAAACGTATCCGGCGGAATGTATTTGCCAATGTTAACAGCCCCCAGATACACCGGGACGCACCCGCTGCGAAAACAATCAAATATTTTTTCGGTTATATATCCGTTGGCCCCGCCCATATTCTCATAGCAGATCGCAAACTTGTATTGAGACAGGACTTTGCCTTTTTCTTCAACCACTCCGCGGTAAGACGGGAACTGCCCTGAATCCCAACCAAACCCGTACAGATCAAACTCCTCCGGATGATACTGTTCAAAATAGCGAATCGCCCGCTCCCGTTCCGAGTAGAGTTCAAGCGGATGCTCGGAAGATTTGCGGCTGCAGATCATCGTGCACAATTTTTTCTCCTGAAACGGTTTTCCAAGATATCGCCGGTCCGGTTGCGGATGTTGAATTTTTACATACTTCTGATGGTCAACAATGTCGTCGTACCAGGTGAAGATCGTCCCAAAGTGGCGGTAATTTTCTGCAATCCAATTGTTTGCATGCGTAGTGGGGGGTTCCCATAGAAACAAAAGCATTTTCCGCTTGAAGTTTTCCTTCGTCAAATAACGCAAGAAATAGTTGGACTCAAGATCCAGAAAAAATGAAGGAATGTCAAAAAACAGCAGGTAATCACATTCCATGACATCGCCCTGGTCGATTGTATCCAGTTGGAACCCGTGATTGCCCAGTTCGGATTTTAAATGATAAAGAGGGGACAGACAGTCATCTCTGTTATTCGGAGAATCAAGCCGAAAGATCTCATTATTCCGGTTCATCTGTTCATAAATGTTATGCAAGAGAATTTTCTTCATGGCCGATTCCTGCGAAAATGAAATAAACCGACAGTCTCCTGTTTCGAAGACATCTGTTCCCACTCTTCCAGAGAAATCAATTTGTTTCCGTAAATAAATGCGGCTTCCACCAGACGAAAATCGGAAAACAGGGCCAGAAATTTCTTCAAATCAAAAATCCGCTCCGCATTAAAAACAATCCGTTCAATTCCGATTGGCACCGACAGGTACAGATTCCCCTCTGGAGCAAGAACCCTTTTCAATTCATAAATGGCTTTTTCGCTTCCCAAAGGGTCTATCTCATCTCCATATCTCCCCAATCCAACGTGCTCAACCACACACAGCGAGGAAATCGACTTGATTTCCCGGTCCCCAAAAGGAAGTTCCAAAATGGATCCTTTCCGGCATTCCAGTCCCTTCAATTCCACTGGCAAGGGGCGGATATCAATGCTGCATACTCTCGTGAATTGAGATAAAATCCCCACCAGTAAGGCAGAAGATCCAACATCCACATGATACTCAGGTTGATTCTCGAAAACTTTTCGGGCGCACCATGTATCTTGATAGAAATAATGGTGGTCCGGAATCGGGGTTTCCGGAACATCCTCCCCCAGGATCGGAGTAAAGACGAAGGGGATGTCAGGGTCACCGGCCAGTCTGAAATATTCGTTCAAGTCGGAAACATATTTCAGCAAACGCTCATCAAGGGGGGGAGGGGTAAGAATTCTGAATACGTCAGAATAAAAAGGTTTGCAATCTGTTTGTTTGTCATATAAGAAAATCACAGGTCCGGCATATGACAAATCTTTTCGTATGGATTGGGCGATCTGTTCCTGTTCTTCGAAAGCGGAAACCACGATCATGTCGGGTGGGTCTTCAAGGACTTTGACGGCCGGCTGCAGGTTGATCCTGGAGTTATGGTCGCCTGTCCATTCATCTTTGATGATGAAATATTTGAGATTCTTTTGAAGAATAGGAGTGTATCGGATCAATTTGTCCGTATGTTCGGCTGACCCGTATATCGCAACAGATTGAGTAAGATCAATCCCCTTGATGATTTCGTGCACTTTGCGCAGAGTCACAATCTGCTGTTCGTCATAAGCAACACTAAGATCCAACAATCTTCACCCCTTCCTGTTTTCCCGATACCAGTCCACGGTTTGTTGCAGTCCTTCAGACAGTTCAACTTTTGCTTTGAATCCAAAATATTGTTTTGCCTTTTCAACATTGAGACATCGTCTGGGCTGACCGTCCGGCTTGCTGGGATCCCATCTGATTTCACCTTGAAAACCGATTTTCTCCACAATAAGTTCTGTCAGCGATTTGATTGAAATCTCTCGTCCGGTTCCGATATTCACCGGCTCCTCACCATTATATCGTTCTGCTGCCAGAATAATGGCGTCCGCCGCATCTTCCACATACAAAAATTCCCTGGTGGCTTTCCCGGTTCCCCACACCACGATATGGTCCTTTCCCTGCTCTTTCGCTTCCAGACATTTCCTAATCAGTGCCGGGATGACATGGGAGGTTTCAGGATCGAAATTATCTCTTGGTCCATAGAGATTGACAGGCAGCAGAAAAATCGAATTGAAGCCATATTGCCGGCGATACGCCTGTGACTGCACCAGCAGCATTTTCTTGGCCAATCCGTATGGAGCGTTGGTTTCTTCCGGATACCCCTGCCATAAATCTTCTTCCTTAAACGGAACGGGGGCAAATTTCGGATAGGAACAAATCGTGCCGCATGCCACGAATTTTTCGACATTGGCGAGACGTGCCGCCTCCATCAAATGGATTCCCATGGACAAATTTTCATAAAAGAACTTTCCCGGATTGCGGCGATTCGCTTCAATCCCTCCAACCGAAGCGGCCAAATGAATAATGATATCCGGTTTGACGTTTCGCACGAGCGAGAAAGCAACTGCCTGGTTCCGTAAATCATGCTGTGTGCTTCTCGGAACCACAATATCGGCACAGTCGCTTTTCATCAGGCGTTCCACCACATGCGAACCCAAAAAACCTGCTCCGCCGGTAACCATGATCTTTTTTTCTTTTAAACCATTCATGGGAATCCTCCATCATCCATACGGTTTCTTTAAAAACAGAGAAAATGCCGTGTAATTGGCATAAGGAGTCACAAAACAGGTTTTGTAATCCAGCAGTTTAAAGTATTGGTTTATATCAAACTCCTTGGCGGCCCGAATGTTGTACAATTCATACTCGCGAATTACATCCTCATCCACTTCAAACGGTCTTTTTTCATAAAGTTCCTGGTTGCCATATACTCGCAACCCTGACGGTTCAATGAGCAATCGTTGAATGCGCTCGAGCCGGTCAATGGGACTATGGAGCTCATCCGGACTCTCCGGATTATAGCTGGCCGATACCCCAATCCCCTCTCCATAATCGAAGGTTAATCCCATAATTCCGCCCGGCTTCAGTACACGGGCCATTTCCCGCACTGCCTCTTCTTTTTTCCGATCATCCATATGCTCGATGACTGAAATCGAGCTCCCGGAATTGATCGACCATCGCCTTCATTTCCCTTACGACAGGATTGGAATGCAGTTCTATCATATCCTCATAGTCCATTGATTTGTTGTATCGCAAATAAAGAACCCCCCCTTGACCCTGGTTATCGAACGGTTTCAAAAAATTGGGAAAGGGCTTCGGAAACTTCCGCCTCGATCAAATCATCGACTTTCAGCAGTTCATATGAGTCTGTAATCATGACAAGAGCCAATTCGGCCCCCTTACGCTTTTTATCCTGTTTCATTGCTTCAATGATTTTGTTTTGATCCAGCATGAGATCCTGCACATTGACCTTCAGAATCGGAAGAAGGGCATTTTCCGCCAAAAATCGTTCCTGCCGCGACGAAAGAATTCCCCTTTTTTTGGAAACCACATTGGCCAGCAGCATTCCAAGGACAACCGCTTGGCCATGGCTTACGGCAAAATCGGTTGCAGATTCGATTGCATGCCCGAAACAATGTCCAAAATTCAACAAATTGCGCCTTCCGGTATCAAACTCGTCCCCTTCAACGTAACTTTGCTTAATCAGGAGTGATTGATGAACAGCTTCTAACAGTGCTTTATCATCTTGCTGCAGGATCGCGGGAAGTTGGGCAATCAATTCTTTCGTACGTTGTTCTCCCCCCATAAGATGAAGCTTGGCCACTTCTCCGAGCCCGCTGAAGAAATCCAGCGGATCCAGCGTCTTCAAAAAAGGTGAATAAATATAAACCTCAGAAGGTGGATAAAAGGTTCCAATCCAATTTTTATAATGCTTAAAATTCAAGGATGTTTTACTGCCTATACAGCTGTCCGCCTGAGCCAGCAATGTCGTCGGAACAAACACCCAATTGACTCCGCGGTAGACGGTAGATGCCGCAAAGCCTGTAATATCCTGGGTAATCCCGCCTCCAATGGAAACAATCGTCGTACTTCTTCTCGGAGACCGCTGGATGATTTGCTCATATAAATCTTGTACCGTTTCCAGATTCTTTCGTTCTTCATCAATCGAAAGCACGATTACATCCCTGCTCTTTAATTGGCTCAAACATCCATCCGCATGATGATCCCATACGCGGCTGTCCGCAACATAGACACAGTTTGGAAGATCCTGTAACTTCAAAAGAAAATCGGTGGTTTCCGTAAAATACACCTTGTAATCTCGAATTTTGGAGGATAAAGACAATTCGCCTAAAGACATGTGTATCCCCCATCCACAAATAGGATTTGGCCTGTAATATAGCTGTTTTTGTCAGAGCATAAAAACCCCACAACTTCCGCTATTTCAGCAGGATCTGCCAATCGCCCGACGGGAATGGTTTCGGCAATGGATCGTATTTCCGAATCCGAATTGTTTTGTCTCGTCAGCTCTGTATTGACAAACCCCGGAGCTACCGCATTCACCAAAATGTTGTATTTCGCCAATTCAACCGCAAGGGTTCGCGTCAGTCCGTTTAATCCTGATTTACTGGCTGAATAGACCACTCTCCCCGGTTTCGATACAGAACTCCAAATGGAACTGATATTCACAATACGTCCATAATTCCGACGCCTCATGGACGGGACGATCCCGCGAACTAACCGCATGGGTCCAATCAAATTGATTTGAAAAGTATCCTGGAGATCGGAATCAAGAAGATCCAGACAACTTGCAAGCGGGTTAATGCCTGCATTATTGACAAGAATATCGATCGGTTCGTTGACCAACGAAAGGTATTGGTCGATAGAATCATTTGACAATAAGTTCAATTCACTTCTAGAGGGTGCTAAGACCCTAATACCCTTCTGCCTGAAGAGATTTACAATGGCCTGGCCGATGCCCCGGGAAGCGCCTGTTACAAGAGCGGTGCGGCCATTACTCATAGATTCCTCCCGCTTCCTGAATTAATCTGTCGTAACGGGATTGGAGCATTTCAATGCGAAGCCTGTCTTCCTCAAAAATCATTCCATAAAAATCACGTTTATTTTTCAGCCACATCAGTTCAAATCCAACCGCTTTCAAAATGCCTTGAGGACCCTGTTTCCCCAGTGCTTCCGGACACTTGAAAAGCACTTTTCGCGTTTCATACCGGTCGACTAACCCAGCCGGCAATTGATGGATAAAATCAATTGTTTCGGCCGAAACTCCGCCGCCAATCACGCATTCTAACGATTTCTCCTTCGCTTTTGTAAAAAGGGTTTCAGCAATTTCAAGCATTTTGGGCGAATTTACATCTTCCCGGGGTAATCCCAATGAACCTGTCATATCGACCCGCCCCAAGACTATTCCGTCCAGTTCCTCAATTTCCTGACACGCAAGCATCGCATCCAAATTGTTGTATCCGTAAATGGTTTCAATATTGATTAAAAACGAAACTCCATCCCTCTCATCTTTGGGAAACGCCAATTTGATGGCCGAAAAATACTTTTTTAACGCATAAGGGGACTCAATCATCGGAGCGACAATCTGAGCCACTCCGATCGCCCTCGCATCATACATATCTTTCAGGGCTTCGCATCCTCCAATTTTGATCGTTAAGTCAAGCCCTGCTTTTGTGACAACTTCTTTTAAACGCAATGCTTCTTCCAGGCGCGTTCCTTCCGCCTCAAATTCAGCCTTAACCCCTGTGACATGGTGATTCTCTTTGAGATCCCTTAACACTTGGACCATCTTTCGTTCTAACGGATTCATGATGTCCCCCTTCTTCCAAATTCTTCAATTTTGTGCCGACAGCAACAGTTGATACAAGAATATGGAACAAAGCGGGTTAAAGTGACACGTCTGATTGAAAATAGGCATTATAATATAACGGATCTTCGGCATAAAGGGGTGACATATGAACATTGTTCTTACAGGGGGCAGCGGGTTTATCGGGAGGAATATACTTGAATTTTTATCGAAAAAATATACGATTACGGCTCCAAGCCGTCAAGAGTTGGATTTAATTGACGAAAAAAAGGTCAGACACTTTTTTGCAACAAACAAAATCGATATCATCATTCATTCTGCCGTGAAGCCGGCCCATCGGAATGCTAAAAATTTGAATGATATTTTCTATCACAATACAAGAATGTTTTTTAATCTGATTCGCAACCGTGAATTTTACAGTAAGATGATTTTTTTAAGTTCCGGATCTGTTTATGATATGAGACATTACACTCCCAAAATGAGTGAAAGCTGTTTTGACCGGCACGTTCCGGCGGATGAACATGGATTTGCAAAATATGTCTGTGCCAAACATATTGAATTATTGGAAGATATTGTTGAACTGCGTCTGTTCGGGGTGTTTGGAAAATTTGAGGACTATGCGATCAGGTTCATTTCCAATGCCATATGCAAGACGCATTTTAATTTGCCAATCACAATCAAACAAAATCGAAGATTTGATTATCTCTATGTCAACGATCTGATGCAAGTGCTTGAATACTTTATTCACAACAAGCCGAGCCACGCCGCCTATAATGTCACTCCAAACGAATCGATTGAACTCGGCACAATTGCTGAAATCATACTCGCAATATCGGGCAAGGAGTTACCGATTCTTGTTCAACAGCCCGGTCTGGGAATGGAATACAGCGGTGACAATACCCGTTTGTGCCGAGAAATTGAAGCAATGAAATTCACGCCGATTGAGGAAGCGATCCATCAACTCTTCAACTGGTATTCATCCAACTTGCATGTCATCAACAGAGATCTCTTGCTGGTCGATAAGTAAATTGCAAGGAGAGGGATTATGATCAAAGTATCTGATTATATCGCCAAACGTTTGGTTGAATATGGTGTGAAAGATGTTTTTATGATTACAGGCGGAGGGGCGATGCATCTTAATGATTCGATTGGAAAATGCAAACATCTCCGATATGTATGCAATCATCATGAACAGGCATCCGCTATTGCAGCTGAAGGATATGCCCGCACTGCAGGAAAACCTGCGGTTGTGATTGTGACAAGCGGACCTGGAGGCACGAATGCACTGACAGGCGTTTTTGGGCAATGGGTGGATTCTGTGCCAGTGCTTTATTTATCCGGACAGGTGAAGCAAGAAACAACCATTGAACGTTGCAGGGAAATCAGGTTGCGGCAGCTTGGCGACCAAGAACTGAATATTGCCGATATTGTGAAGCCTTTTACCAAATTTAGCTGCATGATCAAAAATCCAACAGAGATAAAAAAACTTCTGGACAAAGCTGTATATATCGCAACCCACGGCCGTCCGGGTCCGGTTTGGCTCGATATTCCTCTGGACGTTCAAGGAGCGATGGTGGATGAACAGAAGCTCATTGAATATGATCCAAAAGAAGATGCTGTGAATTTCACATCAGAAACAGTCCGTCTGCAGGCAAGCGAAACGATCAAACTGTTGCAAAATGCGAAGCGTCCGGTGTTTCTTGCCGGCCACGGAATCCGTATTGCCGGCGCCCAAGAACTTTTTCTGGATCTTGTAAACCAAATGAAAATTCCCGTCGTATCTTCATTTAACGGTTTTGATTTGATTCCGACGGAGCATCCGTTATTTATCGGCAGAATTGGCACAATCGGCAGTCGTGCCGGCAATTTTGCGCTTCAGAATTCCGATCTTCTGCTTGCTGTCGGTTCGCGAAACAATATCCGGCAGATCAGTTACAATTGGGAGGCATTCGCAAGAGCCGCAAAAAAAATCATTGTTGACATCGACGCCGCCGAATTGCAAAAACCCACAATCGTCCCGGATCTTGCGATCCATGCCGACGCAAAAGATTTTCTTCGAGAGATGAAAGTCCAGCTCGAGAAGGAACAGCTCCCCTGTTGGAAAATGTGGCTCGAATGGTGCACGGAACGAAAATTTCGTTATCCGGTCGTTTTGTCCGAATATCATGAGCAAAAACAGTGGGTCAATCCCTATTACTTTATGGAACTGTTAAGTGAATCATTGCCGCATCATGCGGTTGCAGTCGCTGGTGACGGAACGGCTTGCGTCGCATTATTCCAGGCAGGCATTGTCAAAAAGGGACAGCGATTCTTCTGGAACTCGGGATGTGCCTCAATGGGCTACGATTTGCCGGCCGCCATAGGGGCATGCTTTGCCAATAACAAAAAAGATGTGATTTGTTTGGCAGGCGACGGCAGTTTGCAGATGAACATTCAGGAACTTCAGACCGTTGCCCATCACCAATTGCCGATCAAACTATTTGTTCTTAACAACCGCGGTTACCTGTCCATTAAGCAAACACAAGAATCTTTCTTCGCAGGCCGATATGTGGGATGCGATCAACACTCCGGAGTCAGTTTTCCTGATATTACAAAAATAGCGGCCGCCTATGGATTACCAGCAGACACAATCGACAACCAACGCAACATGCGGGACAAAATACAAAAGATCCTGAACACGCCAGGACCTTTCGTCTGTGAAGTCCACCTGACTCCCAACTATCGGTTCAGTCCCAAACTTTCCTCCGAACGAAAGCCGGATGGCCGGATTGTATCAAAGCCTCTGGAAGACATGTATCCGTTTTTGGATCGTGAAGAATTCAAACAAAATATGTTGATAAGCGAATGGCAACAAGACCCCGGCACCTGACAGGGCCGGGGCTCTTTTAACCTTTCATTCCGACCGCTTTCTCCAGAACGGTTGCCGCATACTCAAGCATATCCCGAGTCAATCCCGGGTATACGCCAATCCAGAAGGTTTGGTTCATAATCTGGTCGGTATTTGACAGTTTCCCGACAACTCGGTGATTGATCCCGCGATAGGCAGGTTGTCTCAACAAATTGCCACCAAAAAGAAGACGCGTCCCAATCTTATGTCGTTCCAACATTTGTACAAGTTGATTTCGTGTTACCGGACACTCTGCACGAACCGTAATCGGAAAACCAAACCAACTCGGCTCGCTGTGCGGAGTCGCCTCCGGCAAAATCAGAACCTCTTCTTTCTCTTTCAGAGTTTCCCGCAAAAAAGCAAAATTCTCCCGACGCTTGGCGATAAATCCGGGAAGTTTCTGGAGTTGCGCCAGACCTACCGCAGCTTGCATATCAGTAGGTTTCAGATTATATCCGATATGGCTGTACGTGTATTTATGATCATATCCACGCGGAAGATCGCCCAGCTTCCAATCAAATCTTTTGCCGCATGTATTGTCTTTTCCGGGAGCGCACCAACAATCACGTCCCCAATCGCGAAACGATTCCACGATTTTCTTCAAAAGCGGATTTGAGGTAAGAACCGCTCCGCCTTCACCGGTGGTAATGTGATGAGCCGGATAAAAACTCACTGTCGCCAAATCCCCAAAACTTCCTACTTTCTTTCCCCGATATTCAGCCCCGACCGAATCACAAGCATCCTCAATCAACCATAAATGATGTTTTTGAGCTACACGCTTGATTTCATCTAAATTAAAGGGGTTTCCCAGGGTATGTCCGATCATAATCGCTTTGGTAGATTTGCTGATCGCTGTTTCCAACAAGCTTGTGTCAATGTTGTAAGTTGGAATGTGCACATCGAGAAACACCGGAATTAACCCATTTTGAATAATTGGATTAACGGTAGTTGGAAATCCTGACGCTACAGTAATTACCTCATCACCAGGCTGCAAACGCCGTTCCCCCAGTTGAGGGGAGGTTAATGCGGAAACAGCAAGCAAATTGGCGCTGGAACCGGAGTTGGTTAAAATAGCGTAACGTGTACCCATAAAACGGGCAAATTGGTGTTCAAACTCTGAAGCATATCGGCCCGTTGTTAACCAAAAATCAAGAGAAGCATCGATGAGATAACAAATCTCCTCTGCGTCAAACACTTTTCCACTAACAGGAATATAGTCTTCCCCGGGGTGAAATGAACGTTCCCCCCAATTCATTTGATAGTATTGACGTGTCAGTTCTAATATTTTTTCTCGAAGTTCCTTAGCAGACGAATACATAGCGGTTGTTTCATCTCCCCACTATACTTTGTGACGACTCGAATTGAAAATTGATTGATCTTCTGAAACCATCCCCCCTTAGATGAAGCTGAGTTGAATAATATCCCTTGATCAATATATGTATACAAAATCACATCGCGCATTGTACAAGAAAACCAGCACTTTTGGGTGCTGGTTTTTACACGGATCGATCCCCCGTATACTTCGGACGGTCAAGGGAGAACCGATCCCCGAGCTTTGTATACTCCGTTCCCGCTAATCGTGCGACCGGACTTAACTCCTCAACCTTGATCCGACCATTTTCGATCATACGGTCATCAACATGGAAACAGACTACTTCTCCGATAATGAGGTCGTAAGCCGGTCCGTTTCCCAGTTCAAGTATCTGGTGCAGTTTACACTCCATGGCAACGCTGCACTCCCCAACCCGGGGCACTTTTATTTTTTCGCTTGGAATTGTGTGCAGCCCCGCCCGTTCCACTTCCGATATGTTGGGGGGATACGGACACGAGCAATGGTTGATCTGTTCGATCAGCTTTTCTTCTGTAACATGAATCACAAATTCCCCAGAATTTCGAATATTGCGCGACGTGTCTTTGCACTCCCCTCCATCTTTTCGACCTACCGCAATCGAAAGCATGGGAGGATCGTCACACACCACGTTAAAGAAACTGAAAGGAGCTGCATTCACTGTTCCTGTTTCACTCAGTGTTGTGACAAATGCAATCGGTCTTGGCGTGACCAGACCAATCAACAGTTTATACACTTCAAGGTCGGATAGATCTTTCGGATCCAGTCTCATAAGAGCCTCCATGAGTTCATATAGCTTTCATCTTCTATCCCGGCTGCCGTCTTTGTTGCATAGAGCGGACGGAACGTATCCACCATTACCGCCAACTCGTGAGTTTCTTCTTTCCCAATGCTTGCTTCCACCGTTCCGGGATGCGGTCCGTGGGGAATGCCGGCCGGATGCAGTGTAATGGAGCCTGTCTCGATTCCTTTTCGACTCATAAAGTTCCCGTCTACATAATAGATCAATTCATCGCTGTCCACATTGCTGTGATTATAGGGAGTAGGGATCGCCAACGGATGATAATCATATTTCCTCGGCACAAACGAACAGACAACAAAGTTATGCCCCTCAAATGTTTGATGAACCGGCGGCGGCTGATGAATTCGTCCGGTAATCGGCTCAAAATCCTCAATATTTAACGCATAAGGGTATAAGTAGCCGTCCCACCCAACCACATCAAACGGATGATAGTTGTACAAATAGGAAGTAATCTGTCCGTGTGCCCGAACCCTTACCTCATAATCCCCTTGCTGATCAAAAGTTTCCAACTGCTCAGGAACTCGAATATCCCGCTCGCAATAAGGAGAATGCTCCAATAATTGCCCGTGTTCGTTTCGATAGCGTTTTGGCGGTACAATCCCCGAACGGGTTTCGATGACCAGAAATCGTGATCCATTGTCGTCAGGTACAATCCGATATGTGGTTCCAATAGGAATTAAAAGATAGTCCCCCGGTCTGTAAGCAATCGTTCCGAACACGCTCTCCAATCGTCCATTCCCTTCGTGGACAAACAGAAGTTCATCGCCTTCCCCGTTTCGGTAAAAATAGTTCATCTGCTCCGTGGGAGTGGATACCCCAATCGCAACATCCTCGTTCACGAGGAGATGTACCCGCGATTCAATCGGATCACCGGAAGAAACAGCCGCTTGCGTCTTAAAATGGCGATGCCGTAACGGTCCTCGTTCCTCAAGACAAGGTTGGAAAGGCTGCACTCCGAGAATTTCCTTTACCGCGGTTGGCGGACGATGATGATACAAAAGCGACTGGATCCCCGAGAATCCCTTTGTGCCCATCAATTGCTCCGCATACAAGCTGCCATCCGGTTTCCGGAATTGGGTATGTCGTTTATGAGGAATCTCCCCCATACGATTGTAAAAAGGCATCGAATTCTCCCCCTACTGAATGATATTCCGTAAAACACCCAGTCTTTCAACTTCCAACTCCACAATATCTCCCGGCTGCAGCCAGGGGACATTTTCCGACCCCAGTTCCAAAATGCATCCCGTCCCAACTGTCCCCGAACCGATCAAATCCCCCGGGTATAAAGTGACGTCTTCTGATGCTCTGGCGATCATCTGGCTGAACGACCAGTACAGGTCTTTCAGATTTCCGCGCGATACTTCTTGTCCGTTAATTCGGGCCACCATTGTCAAATCATATCCGTTTCCCGCTTTTTTATCTGCCAGCTCATCCGGCGTAACCAACCAGGGCCCGACCGATGTTGCGAAATCCTTCCCTTTTGCCGGACCAAGCCCCACCTTCATTTCCTGCTGTTGCAGGTCACGGGCACTCCAGTCGTTTAAGATCGTAAAGCCTGCAATATACGATTCTGCCTGATCAACGGCAATATGGGTACCCTTACGGCCGATTACACAGGCCACCTCAAGTTCAAAATCGAGCCGTTCTGTCTTAGTCGGCTTGAAAATCACAGAGTCCGGCCCGCAGATCGCTTGATGGTTTGAGAAATAAAACACCGGGATCTCGTACCATTCCGGAATCATGTCCAGCCCGCGCTTGCTGCGGGCCGTTTTTACATGCTGCTCAAATGCGTAGAAATCGCGGAAACTTCTCGGATGCGGAATTGGTGCCAGCAATTTTACAGCGTTTTCATCAAAGGATAGAAAAGAGGACGGTGTCTGCTCACACACCCGATAATAAACTTCTTTTGCCGCTTTCCGTCCATCCTCTTCCATCTCCAGAAATTCAAGCATCGACGAGGGCAATTGATGATCGAATGCAGCAGCGGCAGCTTCCACATCATAGATCCGCTCGTTGATCAGCCAGCCGAGACGTGGTTTCGAAGTAACCGGATTTTCGTAAGTGACGAGTTTCATCAGAGGTTCCCTCTTCTCTCCTGTTCTCTCTCAATCGCTTCAAATAGAGCCTTGAAGTTGCCTTTTCCGAACCCTTTCGCCCCTTTGCGCTGAATGATCTCGAAGAAGAAAGTGGGACGATCGACAACCGGTTTGCTGAATATCTGCAGCAGATACCCTTCATCGTCACGGTCGACAAGAATATTGAGACGCTTGATCTCATCCAGTTCTTCATCGATTGCTCCAACCCGCGAGCGAAGCTCTTCATAGTAGGAATCGGGCACCGTCAAAAACTCTACTCCACGGTTCCGCAACTCCTGCACCGTATGCAAGATATCATGGGTTAGAAGTGCCATATGCTGCACGCCCGGCCCTTGATAGAAATCCAGATACTCTTGAATCTGGGATTTCTTTTTCCCCTGGGCCGGCTCGTTAATAGGAAACTTTATACGTCCGGTTCCATTGGCCATTACTTTTGACATCAACGCCGAATATTCCGTGGAAATATCTTTGTCATCAAACGATATAAATTGGGTAAATCCCAGCACGTCCTGATAGTATGCAACCCACTCTTCCATTTTCCCCAGTTCCACATTGCCGACAATATGGTCAACGGCAACCAAACCTGTGGACGTGGCTTGGAATTGACCGGTATAGGGCCCATAACCGGGTGCAAACAACCCTTTGTAGTTGTCCTTCTCAATAAAACTGTGAATGGTGTCACCGTAAGTTTGAATCGATGCTTTGCGGTATTCTCCATATTCGTCGCTGACGGTTGTCGGCTCCATGACCGGCACTGCCCCGCGTGAAACGGCTGTTTGGAAGGCTGCATCGACAGAATCAACCCGCATGGCGATATCTTTAACCCCGTCTCCGTGTGTACGCACAAATTCCGCAATCGGATGCGTCTCAGTTAATGCCCCGCTAATGACAATCCGAATATCCCCTTGCTCTACTACATACGATACGCGGTCACGAATTCCTGTTTCCAGTCCGCTGTAGGCAACCGGCTTAAACCCCATGGCATATGTGAAAAAATAAGCGGTCTGCTTGGCGTTCCCCACATAAAACTCAACATACTCCAAGTGACGGATCGGCAAAAAATCGGACATGCTGTTTCCCCTTTCTCTCTTAACAAAATATTCACAATTTAAGCGTATTCAAACTGCGAAAGTCCCGCAAGAACATGCGCTAATGCGAATTCGCGTCGAATAGGTAAAGCAAAGAAGCGATAAAAAGTTTTGATGGGGAGTGACTTTTTTTCATTGCGGACGTCTATATGTTTGAAACTGGTAAAAGCAGGAGGAGAAGAATGGATACCGTTTTGAAAGTCGAAAACCTCAGCAAACGTATTGGAGCACAAACCTTGGTTGACAATATCACCTTTGAAATTCGGGAGGGAGAAATTTTTGGTCTGTTGGGTCCCAACGGGGCGGGCAAAACAACCACCATTCGGATGCTTGTCGGACTTGCTAAACCGTCCGCCGGCAGGATCTCCATTTGCGGCCATGACATCCATCATGAGCAGCGGGCTGCAAAGGACATTACGAATTGCAGATCAAATTGGCCGAATATAGACTCCAACATCAATTTGCAAGTTTTGTCGATTCGGAACTCCCTTATTTCACTAACGACGGGTGGTCGGCCAGTAAAGATTTTCTGCAAATTGGACCGCAAGTCTTTCTGCCTCTTCTTTCCGTATTGCTTGTGACGGATATCGTCTCGGGGGAACAAACGGGCGGGACGATCAAACTGCTCCTGACAAGACCCGTTTCCAGAGGAAAAATCTTGTTTGGAAAATATGTCACTGCAGTAACCGCAACCTCTTTTGTGAATGCATTATTTTTTGCTGTCTTGACTGGCGTATGCCTCCTGCTGTTCGGTTCGAAATTCTCTATGGAACCTGTCGCAGTCGGGGTGAAAACCGATTATGTTGAGAAGATGCTCAACGGGACTGTGCAAACGGCACCTGTAATTGACGTTACAAACGTTTCTGTGATCTCGATGCAGGAATTTGCAATTGGCGGCATGCTGTTAACCATTCTGGCCTCCATTGCTATGGGGACGCTCGGATTCTTCTGTTCCGTTTTGGTTCGTTCTGCGGCTGTCAGCACCGGACTTTCCATGGGGGTGGTCATCATTGGAATTGTCCTGATGAATGTCGGTCGCGGAAACGAATGGATGAAAGGATTGATCACCATCTGCTTCAATCTGCCGCTCGCATGGTCGGGCGAGTTATCCCGTCAGTTTGGCATTTCGGTCACACTGTTTCAGAGTTTGTTGGTGTTGTTCACCTGGTCGGTTGTGATGTACGGGATCGGACACCTTTTATTCCGTCGGCGTGACGTGTTGGCTTAAAAAAGAAGCCCTTATTTGGAAGGACTCCAATAAGGGCTTTTACTACTTCCGTTTACATACTAAAACCGGTCGATTTTTTCCCCTGTCACGATTCCGCACACCAGAAGCGGCTTGGGAACAGGGGTTGGACTGATTTCGAATGCCTCCCGAAGCAATGCCTTGACTTCCTCAAGTCTCGATTGGTTATTCACATGAAGAACCGCCAATGCTTCTCCTTTTTTCACCGGATCGCCGACTTTTTTGTTCAGCACAATTCCGACAGCCAAATCAATAACCGAATCCTTGCGTTCACGGCCCGCTCCGAGCATCATTGCAGATGTGCCGACCTTCTCAGCGTCAATATACGAAACGAATCCGTCTTCCTCCGCAAGAAAAGAAACCTGCATCTGCGCTTTCGGAAGCAGATCCGGATTGTCGATGACTGTCGGATCTCCTCCTTGAGCTTCCACGAACCGTTTAAACGTTTCCAAGCCCGCTCCTGCATGAATAAGTTCCTTCAACAGATTCTTCGCTTCATCGGCCGTGGGCGTTTTCCCTGCTAGAATCAGCATCTGAGACCCCAGCTCCAGACAAAGTTCTTCCAAATCAGCCGGACCCGCACCCTTTAACGTTTCGATTGCCTCTTTGACTTCCAACGCGTTTCCAACCGCATATCCGAGAGGTTGGTTCATGTCAGAAATAACGGCGACTGTTTTGCGTCCCAGTTGGTTTCCGATATCAACCATCGCCTTCGCCAATGAGAAAGAGCCCTCTTGGGTCTTCATGAAGGCACCTTCTCCGGTTTTCACATCCAGCACGATGGCATCGGCGCCGGCAGCCAATTTCTTGCTCATGATCGAGCTTGCGATTAACGGGATGGTATCGACTGTCGCGGTTACGTCCCGCAAAGCGTACAGTTTCTTATCAGCCGGTGCGATGTCCCCAGTCTGTCCGATCAACGCAATTTTAATCATATTTACATGATTTACAAATTGTTCTTCCGTCAATTCGACCGAGAATCCAGGAATTGACTCCAGTTTATCAATCGTTCCACCGGTGTGTCCCAAACCGCGACCCGACATTTTTGCAACCGGAACTCCCGCAGCGGCAACAAGCGGAGCCAGCACGAGTGTGGTGGTATCCCCCACCCCGCCGGTGGAATGTTTATCAACCTTAACCCCTTCCACAGCGGACAAGTTCACCATGTCCCCCGATGCAGCCATGGCCAGTGTGAGGTCAGCCGTTTCTCGTGGATCCATCCCCCGAAAATAAATCGCCATCGCAAGCGCCGCCATCTGATAATCGGGAATCGATTCGTCCGTATAGCCCCGGATAATAAATTCGATCTCTTCTTTTGTCAGCGTTTCCCCGTCCCGCTTTTTGCGGATTAGATCATACATGCGCATCAGCTACGCACCTCGGACAAAAAACCTTTTACAAGCGAAATAAATTTTGGACGCGTACGGTTTGCAACTTCTACCACCTGTTCGTGTGTCAAAGGCTCCAATTCTTCTCCAATGGCCAGATCGGTTACGCAGGATATGCCAAGTACTTTCAAACCGGTATGATTGGCGGCAATCACTTCCGGTACTGTAGACATGCCGACCGCATCGGCCCCAAAGTTTCGAAGCATAATCAATTCCGATGGGGTGCAATAGGCTGGACCTGAGATGGCTACATACACACCCTTTTGCACCTGAATTCCGTTCTTTTCAGCCACTTTTTCGGCCGTTGCAATAAGCTCTTTGTTATATGCCTGGGACATGTCAGGGAAACGTGCACCCAGTCTCGGATCGTTTGCACCGATCAACGGATTGCCGCCTGTGAAATTAATGTGGTCTGTGATCAGCATTAAGTCACCCGGTTGGAAATTCCGGTTCATGCCGCCGCAGGCATTGGTCACAACCAATGTGTCACAGCCAAGCTCCTTCATTACATACACCGGGAAGGTGATCTCTTTTTGCGAATAGCCTTCGTAAAAATGAAACCGCCCTTTCATCGCCACCACCGGACAGCCTTCCAGCGTCCCGATCACAAGTTTCCCCGCATGGCCTTCCACTGTGGAAACCGGAAAATTGGGGATCTCCTCAAAATCGATTACGGTTGCATTCTGGATTTCGTCTGCCAATACGCCTAATCCTGAACCGAGTATTAATCCGACACGGGGGGCCAAAGCGGTTCTGGAACGTATGTAGGACGCTGTCTCCTGGATCTTTTGAACAAATGACAAAAGAGATCACTCCCATTAAAGTTCTCGTACAATCTCACGCACGAGGGTGCTGAAAGTATTTTTGACCTTCTCCGCGGTTTCCATCACTTCATCGTGGCTGAGCGGCTGATCAAGGATTCCGGCCGCCATATTGGAAATGCATGAGATCCCAAGAACCCGCATTCCCATATGTTTGGCCACAATCACTTCCGGCACGGTGGACATTCCAACCGCATCGCCGCCAAATCCTCGCAGCATCCGAATTTCAGCGGGCGTTTCATAGCTTGGACCGGTCAGTCCTGCATAGACACCTTCCCTGAGACGAATTCCCTGACGATCCGCCACTTGTTTTGCCAATGCCCGAAGCTCCCGGTCATACGCGTTGGACATATCGGGAAAACGAGGGCCCAAATCCGGTTCATTATGTCCAATCAGTGGGTTCTGCCCGGTACAATTGATATGATCCTTGATCAGCATGAGATCCCCGGCTTCCCAATCCGGGTTAATACCTCCCGCTGCGTTCGTTACAAGAATTGTATTGATTCCAAGCTGTTTCATTACTCGAATTGGGAAAGTTACTTGTTCCAGCGAATATCCTTCGTAAAAATGAAACCGCCCCTGCATGACGGCCACTTTTTGACCGGCAAATTCTCCAAATACAAACCGACCGGCATGTCCCTCAACAGTTGAGACTGGAAAATGGGGGATTTCTCCGTAAGGAACCTTCTCTGCTTCTTTCACTTCTTCGGCCAAAACGCCCAGTCCTGAACCAAGCACCAACCCGATTGTCGGCTTGATCCTGATCTTTGCCTGAATCGCCTTAGCCGCTTCTTCGATTTTCTTCAGCAACCCTGCCATTGAATCTCCTCCTACCGCTTGATTCTGTCAAAAAAGCTCGTGCCAATCCCCGGATTCGGCACCCCGAAATTCTCGGCGATTGTCGCACCCAAGTCAGCAAATGTATCACGTATTCCGATATCGACTGCGGTTTGCAAACCGGAGTAATATAACAAAATCGGCACAAACTCCCGGCTGTGGTCGGTGCCGGGAGTCGTCGGATCACACCCGTGGTCAGCGGTGAGCACTAACAAGTCATCCTCCCGCATGGCCGACAGAATCTCGGGCAGCCGTCCGTCAAATTGCTCGATCGCTTTCGCAAATCCTTGCGGATCATTGCGGTGTCCGTATTTTGCGTCGAAATCCACAAGGTTCGTAAAGATTAACCCGCTCTTTACCTCTTTCATGAAAGCGAGTGTCTTATCCACGCCATCCATATTATCTTCCGTATGTTCGCCGCCCGTGATCCCGGATCCTCCATAAATATCCTCAATCTTCCCGATTCCGATCACATTGTAGCCGGCATCCTGCAGCTCATTTAAGACGGTCCGTCCAAACAGGAGGGAATAATCCCGGCGGTTGGCCGTGCGAGTGTATTGACCGTTGGACCCTACGAACGGTCGTGCGATGACGCGTCCTACTCCGTGCGGTCCCACCAGCATTTTGCGGGCTGTCTCACAATATTTGTAGAGCTCTTCCAAAGGAATGACTTCCTCATGGGCGGCAATTTGAAACACGCTGTCTGCCGACGTATATACAATCGGGTATCCGGTTCGCATGTGTTCATCGCCAAGTTCCTTCAGGATTTCAGTTCCGGAGGCAGGTTTGTTGCCGATCGTTTTGCGGCCAATCTTTTGTTCAAACTCTTCCATTATTTCTCTCGGAAACCCCTCAGGATAGGTGGGAAGGGGATGTTCCAGCCTGACCCCGACCATTTCCCAATGACCGTTCGTTGTATCTTTTCCGGCCGATTGCTCAGCCATTTTTCCGTACACACCGGTAACGGGTTCAGTAGGAACCCCGTGGATCGGATGAATGCGTCCCAGTCCCATTTTTGCCAGGGTGGGAATATTCAAGCCGCCAACAGCTTTTGCGATATTGGCGATCGTGTTGGATCCGAGATCCCCATATTCGGCGGCATCCGTCATTTCCCCGATCCCGCAGCTGTCCAGCACAATCAGAATGACTCGATTGAAACGATTCGACAATTAGATCTCACCCCAATCTATATTTTGCTTAACTTGTTCTTTCTTCCATATGTAAAATCCTGCCCAATTTATGTCTTCCATCTGCATGAGAAGCAATGCGGAGGCATTTGCCGGATTGGCGGGCCAATCGGTCTCCCCTTCCAGCAAATGCTGCAATTGCGTATTGGGAAAAAAGGGGCACCCAAACAATTGTAATGAGTGGAATACGATCTTGCAACGAAATTTCAAAACGGTCGCTAGGTTCGTTTTCTCAAATAAAGTGCAAAAATAACGAACGACACCACCAGCAAACCCGTTAGCCCACTATACAGGTTTCGATAGACTGCTTCAGGGCTTACCCCTTTCAGCCACAACATGAGGAATGCGACAATTGCCACTCCAAACGCCCCGCCAAAAAATTGAATCAGTTGGACCATCCCCATACCTGCACCAATCTGTTTTTCCGGTAAAATTCGAGAAATTTCATTGGCGAGGCTGGATGTTAAAGCCGAAAAACCGACACTTGTGAAAATATAACCAAAGAGAGTTACGTAAGGTGAAAAGCCGGATAAAACGGCAAATACGACCGTAGAAAATCCCAACAGACAGTGACCCGATCGGATGATCTGTTTATTGCCAAAACGATCGATCAGTCTGCCGATCCATTGTGCCGCAGCAGCAGAAAGAATCGCTCCCGGAAAAATAATCATCCCAATGATGCTGGGATCCTTGCCGAATAGCTCCTGCAGCATAATGGGCATTAAAAACAACAACGAAAAATGGGTAAAGAATGCCGAAAAACCGATAATCAGCAGCATTACATACGGTCTGTTTCGAAGCAGCTCAGGCTGAATAAAAGGCCTCTCCATACGCTGGATATGTTTCCGCAGGCTCCAGAGAACCGCGAAGCCAAAAATCAGCAAGGAATAATAAAATGTCGACAAGAACAACAAGAGTGAGGTTACACCTACTGCGGTCAGAATTGCACCAACCGCATCAAACCTTCCCTTTTGCGCTTTCTCTGCGGGAAACAGATTTTGATAAAAAGGCAATAACAGTAAAATCAATCCGGTCACTACGAATAAATACGACCATCCTAAGTACTCGGTAATCACACCGCCAATGATCGGCCCTAAACCGAATCCTAATGAAGCGGCGGATGCGATCATCGACATCGCCTTGCCTCTTCTGGTCACCGGAATATACCTGCTTGCCATCACCATACCAAGAGCCGGAACCGCACCTGCACCAGCCGCTTGCAATAAGCGGGCAGTCAGCAGCCACTCATAGCTGCCCGCAAGAAATCCTATAACCGAAGCAATTCCGAAAATAGTGATCCCTATATTGATAAGTCTCCGCAAGGGGATAAAATCAGATAAGCGGCTATAGGTAATCGTAGAAATCGCGAATGCAATCGAATACCCCGATACAATCCAGGAAGCTGCCGCCTTTGAAAGGCTGAAATCGACCAGCACACTCGGCAAAGCCACATTAAACATCGTGGTGTTCATCACAGTTAACCATACGCTGATACTCCAAATAAAGACTGCTCTGCTTTCATCTGCAAGCTCTTGCCTGTCTTGTTTTAAGGACTTGGTTGTCAGTTCTATCGACACTTGTTGTTTCCCCCAATTCATGGAACTCCATCACGAAATGAAGCAAAAAGGGGTACCCTTGAGGTATCCCCTTAATGTGTGTTTTGTTGGTAATGCTTCTTTATACCATGGGCCCGGAATACGTCTCGTTTCGAGCGTCTTCCTGCGCTTGACCAAGGCTCTCCTCGTTCCCTAACTGTTTAAAAGTTGTCAGGAGAACAAGTATTGTGGCAGCAAACACAAGCCCCGCCAAAAAAGCTAGCACTCCCATTGCGCGTCTCCTCCCCCAATCCCTGTCCCTCACAATATACGATACAAGGAGGAAAAAAATGACCGGAACGGAAGCTAAGCACGCGGATGTGTTTTTGCATACACTTCCTTTAGCCTTGACTTCGTAATATGAGTGTAGATTTGGGTAGTCGAAATGTCCGCATGTCCCAGCATCTCTTGAACGGAGCGCAGATCCGCCCCATTTTCCAATAAATGAGTGGCAAACGAATGACGCAAAGTGTGTGGTGTAATTTCTTTCTTAATATTGGCAGCCTTCGCGTATTTCTTGATAATCTTCCAAAATCCCTGACGGGTCAGGCGCTGTCCGTGGTGATTCACAAACAGGGAGACCTCCGACGGATCACGAACCAATTTGTTTCGGGAACGATTCAAATACTCATTCAACATTTTGAGCGCGATCGCCCCAAGGGGAATAATCCGCTCCTTTGCCCCTTTCCCGTAACACTTTAAAAATCCCATGTTTAGGTTGATATCTTCAACATTCAGAGACACTAATTCCGTGACCCGAATTCCCGAAGCGTAAAGCAGTTCCAGCATCGCTTTGTCCCGGATGCCGGTTCCTGTTGTCAGATCCGGTGAATCAAGCAATGCCTCCACATCCTTTACGGACAGAACTTGCGGCAAACGCTTTTCAATCTTGGGGGATTCCAGGTTGGATGTTGGATCACCATCAATTAACCCGTCTCGCAGCAAAAAATTGTAAAAAGCTCGGGTGCTCGCCAAATTCCGGGAGATCGTGGAGGTGGCCCGGCCTAATTTTTGCAATTGGGCTAAATAGGCAATAATGTTGGCGCGGCGTGTTTGGTTGATATCCGCTACACCGCTGTGCTTTAAAAATTCCGTATATGCGATCAAGTCCCTCTGGTAAGACTCCAGTGTATTTTGCGAGAGCCCCCGTTCTACGGCCAGGTAGTGAATAAAACGCTCGATTAACTTGTCCATCGGTTAAACTCCCCTTCTTGTCTTGCGATAGTATAATTCTACATCCAGGGGCGATTTCCTTCTGAGGGTTCTTGGTACGTTCTTCTATTATTCTCCGATGAAATAAAAAACCTTTAGCCGGTGGATAACTTCAGCCGCCCAGTCATCCCTCCATTGATCGAAATGGAAATCCGAGTTGACTTTTAGTGATTCTCCTTTTGGTTCACGGTATTTATCGGTAGGTTGAATCCACACATGCACAACCTCCATCATTTTAAACAACACAAACGAGAAAAGACAGATCAGCAGCACCATCTGTACCCATCTCGCAAGTTTACGCAATGAAATAACCATACAACACCCCCTACAGATGCATATGAAGCACCGGATAGAAAAATGATATTCCCAGGAGGTGTGAAAATGACTGAACAGCCGAACACATATATGGATAAGTATCCTCCGGCCCAACTTTCGGAAGAACAAGTGAGGGAATTGCAGGCGCTTGAACAGGAGCTATCTCAAAAAGCCGGAAGCCCGGTTCTGTTGATGGCTTTTCAAGCGGAAAAGTAGTCGGAGCGGTTAAAAATAAAAGGGAATTCCTTAACTTATCAAGGAATTCCCTTTTATTTATAAAAAAGCCCCGATTTCACTATCGAAGGCGATTTTTTATGAATCCTCACGGCAGTTTTCGCAGTATCCGAGAAAACTCACGCGGTGGTCCACCACTTTGAATTTGTGTTCCCGTTCGACTTTTTCTTCCAACGAGTCCAGCAAATCCTCAATCTCATAGAATCGATTGCATTTCAAACAAATCAAATGATGATGGTGATGGGGATGCTCTTCCGACCGGAATTCATACCGGGCCATCCCGTCGCCGAAGTTCAATTTCTCGATAATCTTAAGGTCACTCAATAAATCCAATGTTCGATAAACGGTAGCAAGGCCAATATCAGGAGCTTTTTGCTTGACGAGCATAAAAATTTCTTCCGCACTTAAATGGGCTTCTTCATTTTCCAGAAGGACTTTCAAAGTCGCTTCACGTTGCGGAGTAAGTTTAAATGACTTCGAATGCAGCTGCTCCTTTATTTGGTTAAGTCTTTCTTGCATCCGAAGAACCCCTCCTGAGACAGTTGCTGCGTAGAAGTTTCTCTTGGCTAAATTTCTTATCTCTATTATATGAAAAAGCACAAAGGGGTGTCAAACGCCTAGGCATTTCTCATCAGTTCCAGCAAACGGTCCAGGCTGTCCGGTTGGACAGGATCTTCCAGCGCTGCTTTGTTGCGGGTTATCTGGCCGCATTTTTTGCAGCGGTGCACGATCATATATCCTTTCTTACTGTGGGATTCCACATCAACCGGTTCCAGAATCCCTTTACATTCGGAAGCACGATCGCCCGGATTGATGTCCAGATGCAGGGAGTAAAAACATTCCGGACAATGGTTTCTGCACCCTCCCGCAAGGGGTTGTACCTCAACCCCGCACCAGATGCAAGTGAACGGTTCATTTCGCACGGTGAATTTGGATGTTTCGCTCATGTCAACTCGTCTCCTGCCAGATAATAAGACAAGTATAGCCTGAAGGCGGGCCGATTTCCACTTTCTACAGATGAGGGGTAATCATTTTCATTAAGAGCGGACTGACATACCCTTCTACAAACGACGCAAGCACCAGACAGACACCCAAGATCAACATCAAGATCGTGTACGACAGGAACTTCTGGTAGAGCGGCATATTTTGCGTAAACCGGGAACGTACAAGCATAAGAGAAAATGCAATCCCGGCAACCCCTGCAATAATCAGGGACGGTACGATCAGTAAATTCTGAGGAAGAACGGCCAAGATCGCAAATAGCAATCCTTTGCTCGCAAAGTTATCGACCAGAAACCCGACCGTAAAACCGATGGTAAAGCCCTTAAGAAACATCAGGACCACAATCAGAGGAAGGCCGATAATCGAAAGGCCCAAAATCCATATAAGTCCCAGCATTTTTAGATTGGTCGCGATTGAGTGCCACGTTACATAAGCTGAATCCGGTAATCGCTGATCGTTTACCAATCCAAAAAACCCTTTTAAGTAGTTGAACAGATCCGCTTTTTGACCGTCCGCCAGTGCATTTACCACAATTGCCCCAAATAAGACTCCTACAATGAATAGAACAATGGTATAAACAAATAATTTGGAATGCTCTTGAACATAACGTCCCGCAGCGACTTTCAGACTCCGAACCATATAAGGGCAACCTCCTTGTCCTGCTATCCCTACGACTATATGCAGGACAAGCACAAGTTATCACCAGAATCTATAAGAATAGCAAAAGGGGCCGAACAGCCCCTATTCCCTTAAGAGTTTTCCTTTTGGAATTGAATCATGAAGTCGCGCAATGCCTGACAAGCTTCGACCGGAACGGCATTGTACGTTGAAGCACGGCAGCCGCCGACCGAACGGTGACCGTTTAAGCCAACAAAACCGGCCTTTTTGGCCTCAGACAAGAACTTCTTTTCAAGTTCATCAGACTGCAATGTGAACGTAATGTTCATCAGTGAACGGCTGTCTTTCTCCGCATGGCCGCGATAGAAGTCATTGCTTGCATCAATCGCATCATAGATCAGTGCGGCTTTTTCCCGATTTCTTTGCTCGATTCCTTCAACTCCGCCCTGATCCTTCACCCATTTCAAGACTTCTCCCAGCATGTAGATCCCGAATGTGGGCGGCGTATTGTAGAGAGAATTGTTTTTCACATGAATGTCGTAGCGCAGCATGGTTGGAAGATTTTTGGCAGCCCGCTCAAGCATATCAGGCCGCAGAATTACAACTGTGACACCGGAAGGACCGAGATTCTTCTGGGCTCCCGCATAGATCAAGGCAAATTTTTCAACATCGACCGGTTTGCAAAGAATATCGCTGGACATATCGGCGATCAACGGAACGTCTCCCGTGTCCGGGAATTGCGACCACTGGGTTCCGAAGATTGTGTTGTTTGATGTAATGTGCAGGTAAGAAATATCTTTGTCGTAGTTCAGTTCATCGAACTGGGGAATCCGTTTGTAGTTTTCTTGTTTCGTGCTTGCCGCTTCGAAAACTTCACCGATCAGCTTTGCTTCTGCAAAAGCTTTTTCCGACCAAGCCCCAGTCATGACATATCCCGCTGATTTCCCCGCCTGCAGGAAATTCATGGGCACCATGCTGAATTGCAGGCTGGCTCCGCCCTGCAGGAAGAGAACATGATACCCTTCCGGAATTTTATACAGTTCCTTCAGCAATCGAATGGCTTCGTTATGAACTTCTTCATAGAGCGCACTGCGATGGCTGAGTTCCATGACAGACATGCCGGAACCGCGAAAATCGACCAGTTCTTCCTGGGCTTTCTGCAATACTGGCAACGGAAGCGCCGATGGGCCGGCGTTAAAGTTGTACGCGCGTTGTACCTGCTTAAGCATGGTCTTCTCCCCTTCTCTTCACTCAAAAATCAGAATAAAAAATCAGAAAAATTATAACTCCTATGATAGCACATGCATTTTGGGCTCATCCACTGAAATTTTTGTGTCTTCCGTCCTATCACTTTTACTGAACGACTTTCCCGTATCTCCCGCCCCCGCCTACTTCCACCTTTAAAGTTCCGTTTCTGGCACTGATGATATCCTTTGCAATCCGATCTCCGACTACTTCTGCAAGTTCCTCTACAGTCGCTTCATGCAAGATGTTCATTTCCGTTTGAAAAGCCGCCAGCAGCCGTTCCATGACTTTCTTCCCCACACCAGGGATGAACTCTAAAGGTATCTGGTATTGATAGACCGGCCGATGGGGCGGATGTTTCGGTTCGATACGGTCTGCAATTGCATAAATCCGATCGATGACCCCCCGGACAACATGCCCTCCCCCGCACATCGGACAGAGGAAAGCGGGCGGATCAGCCTGGACAACTTCATTGCAGTCCAGGCAGTACGTGCGGTGATATTTTCCCAATTGGGGAGCCAACCCGTAATTCGCAAGTACACGATGCCCCTCTTGCCGCAGAAGAGCTTTTTTTACATCCGAAAAGCTGGTTCCCCGGCTTGCGATTCGATTGTACTCGCGGCCGATTTTGGCAAGCGAATGGGCATCCGAATTCGATAAGTAAGTTAAATCGTCGTGTACAGAAAAAAGATCCGCCAGATCCGAGTCGGCTGAGAGGCCCAGTTCAAGTGCGGTCACCTTATTCAGGTCTAGCATCTCGCTCGCCTTCTCCACACAGTTCCCGTAAACACTTTTATGAGGTGTAAACGCATGGTTGATAATAAACATCCCACCAAGCTCAGCCGCAATATCCTGCAGTTCCCACGACGTGCAGCGGGCCCTTTGTGAGGAAAGAACCGGATTGGTTACTCTTCCCGCTAACCAGTTTGAGAATTCCTGCATCGTTTCCACATCCGGCATCCATATGCCAAAATGGGCAGCCCCCCCGTGTGGGCCGCTGGTTTCCACCTCTGCTCCCAGCAAAACGGTGGTTTTCTCCCGATAGGAAAGCCCCCCACCTGGAAGCGATACCAAGTCGCCGCTTGCAATCAAATCCCGAATCTCCTGCAGCACAGGCGGGGACACTGCGTCTATAATCCCGACAATATCGATCCCTTTCCGCTCAGCCGCTTCTTTTGCGATTTCAAAAAAACGAAGATCCCGGGAGGCGGTAATCTTTACCGCTTGGTTGTCCAATGTTCGGCCAATATGAATATGTAAATCGAGAAAATACGAATTCATTCTTTGCCCGCCTTGGCCAGTTCTTTCATCCACCAATACAGGGCGGTAATCGTCTTCGCATCCGCAATCTCATCTGTTGCGAGAAGCCGTTCCACTTCGGCCCGATCCGCCTTCATCAAATCAAGAAATTCATCCGCATCCAACTGCTGCTCTCCCATGGTTAATCCGGTCGCCACGTACAAATGAATCAGTTCGTCTGCAAATCCCGGCGATGTGAACATGGAGTGCAAATGGCGCCAATTCTCCGCCCGATACCCCGTTTCTTCCAACAGTTCCCGTTTCGCACACTCTGCCGGATCCTCGCCCGGCTCTAGTTTGCCTGCCGGAATTTCGACGAGTGACCGGCCACAAGCTTTACGAAATTGCCGTACCAGAATCACCCGGTTTTCGTTTGTAATTGCAAGAATGGCAACCGCCCCCGGGTGGCGGACGATCTCGCGTGTCGCTTGTTTTCCGTTCGGTAATGTAACGGTATCGATTTGAAGCGAAATGATTTTGCCTTCAAAAATCTTTTTGGTGGAAACCGTGGGTTCTTGCAAATGCTTATCGTCCATGCATAACGCCCCTCTCCATACGGGAATACTTGTCCAATCTCTGAATACAGTAGTAACACACAACTATCAAAAAACGCTATGAATTCTTAAGTTATTTTAACTTGGGTCCCCATCAAAGTACTCGGAATAAGCAGCAGAGCTTCACGTCACTTTGATGGGAGATCTTTAGGAGTGACCCGTGTGAAAACCTATCTGACTGCTTCCAGTCTGCGTATTGTCGGCAAGGCGTGGCAAGTTCGGGCTGCCCTGCGTAAATTCTCCGACAGCAAAGTTACGTTGCAAGCATATCTGGAAATGCAGTGTCGCCCCCAGTCTCGAAACCGGAATTAATGAATTCTGCTGCAAGGATTCCCGCGGCAGCCGCAGCCTTAAAAAAAGGCTGTTCTTCTGGAAGAGTTCGCCCCATTGTTGATAGCTTCAAATCATAACAGGCGGATGCCTGGTTGATGATCGAACCGTCTCGGATTTTGATCGTATGTTTCGAGACAAGGTCATGTTCCCAAAGCTGCTTCCTGATCGTTTCCATTTGGTCGCGGGCGAGCACCGGAATGGGGACAACGGCTTTTGCCAGAGCTACTCGTCCTAACGCGGTTAGTGAATGATGGCTGATCCCCTGGTGCCTCCTACGGGAGTCCGTAAAAGAGATGCGCGGACAAGCAATCGAATAGCCGCCGAGGCTTGCAACCGCGTTCACCACCTGGCCCTGTTCAATTCCTGTATGTCCGAACCGAGTTCCCGTTCCCACAATACCCGGCCCCATCGTCACGATCGCAATATCTGCCTCCAGCACATGCTTCGCGGCCAGAAGACCGGAATACAGATTCACCGCTTCAAGATCTCCGCCATACGCATGACCGACTGTCACCGTACCACAGATTAATCCCTTTTCTTTCAATTCCGCCACCGCTCGAGAAAACGCAATCGGTAATGCACCACCGTCTGTCATCACATAAGCCACCCGTGGCTTCCGGTAGCCTAGGGAAGCACCCGCAGCAGCAAATGAAATAGTTGCCGCGATTGCTGGAAGCATGGAATGAAGCTCTGCCGAAATCACAATCATATTTTCAACTGAATCCTTATCCCGAATTGATTCATATGCGGGATGACTTGGTTCCTCGCAGCTATGTACCCGGATTTGTCCGGGCGTATAGCGCAATTTCATAATATGTCCGGTACCCGGGCTCTCGTGACCCTCACAAGGCAGTACAAAATGGTATCCTCCGGTTCCTAATTCCAAACGGACAGCGGTAGTATTCAGCCAAACCGAATCGCCGGGAACAACAGGGATGGACAGATCCGTATATTGGATCGCCCGCTCTTCGTTGCCTCCCACCAATACTGCCAATTCCTGAATTCCGGAACGTTTCGAAATGATCCGAAGAACTTCTCCCTGCTCAATGCGAATCATCTGTGAACCTCCGCGCCTGCACGTTCAACAACCGTTTCCACTATACCCAGCACCAACTGGGAAGCCTGAACCAAATCTTTTACCGAAACCGATTCTTCGACGGTATGGTCTTTAGATGCCCCTACCCCTAAATTCACACAAGGAATGCCTGCCGCATTAAAAATATTTGTATCACTTCCCCCGCCTCTCGGGGCTAGCTGAGGGTTCATCCCGGCCTTGCGGGCACCTTCAAATGCGATTTGCACCACCTCGTCACTCTCGGTTAATTGAAAGCCCGAATAGATCTGTTGTTCTTCCATTTCAAAACGGGCACCCACTTTTTCACATGCCATTGCAAACGCCGTCTGGATCTTCGCAATCTCCCATGAGAGCTTTTCTTTGTTGCGGCTTCGCACCTCACCCCAAAGTTCCACATAATCACAAACAATGTTTGTCTTCTCGCCGCCTTTTATTACACCGATATTAACAGTTGTCTCTTCATCAATGCGTCCCATTTGGACCTTAGACAGACCGTGCCCGGCAGCAGCAATGGCGCTGACGCCATCTTCGGGATTCACTCCGGAGTGTGCCGCTTTTCCGTAAATCTTGATTGAAAAATCGATCTCAGTTGGGGAGGCACCGATCACTACATTCGGCGGGCCTCCGGAATCCATGACAAACCCGAATTTTGCCCGAAGATTCTTCTTGTCCAACAGCCGGGCACCATTTAACCCTGTTTCCTCCGCAATTGTAAACACAAATTCCAAATCTCCATGGGGCAATCGGTTCTCCTGTATGATTTGGGCGACTTCCAGAAGCGCCGCAATTCCGGCTTTGTCATCCGCCCCCAGAATCGTCCTCCCATCGGTACGAATCACTCCATCCTGAATACTGGCCTTAACCCCTTTATTCGAAACCACCGTATCCATGTGAGCGGCAAATAGAACGGGGGACGCCTCCTGGACGGTGCCCTTTTTTCGAGCAATCAAATTGCCGGCAAAACGGATCGTTTCCGCTCCTCTCATGTCTCCCAGCGTTTGAAGCAGGTCTCGGCCTGCATCGTCCTCTGCCACCTCAAATCCCAATGATGCAAGCTCTTTCTTCAGATAGTCAGCCATTTCCCGCTCGTGTGACGAGGGAGAATCAATTTGCACCATTTGCAGAAATCGATCCACAAGCCGTTTTTCGTTCACATCGGCCATCCGCATATTCCTCCTAGTCATAAACACAATCAGGAATAGTATGCACAAAATGCCAGAGGCCGAATCGTATAGGATTCAGCCTCTTTCAGATCTTATATGCTTTGCTGCTGTTTGCGGATTACGTCATAAAACCACATGGGATCCTCAATGTCAGCATGCCGTTTTTCAGCCTCATAGAGAAAGAAATGAATCAATAGCAAGGCATCCAGTTCATGCAAGGAAAGTACCCCACGGATTCCATACTCCTTCGCTACATCCATGCGTATACGCTGTCCTTCTTCATCCCGGTTGCCCAGAAGCCTTCCAAACAGAATGGCATGCATCAGATGAGGATGAATCGTATACGGAATGTTTCTCCGGTCTTCCATCCAGCGAATCGTTCGACCTTCTACGGGATGCGCGTGAGTCCTTTCAATCAAAATTCGATCAGGCGGGTTATGGCGGAAGATTCGATCAAGTACGAATCGAAGCTCCTTTTCCCGGAAAAACCCGCGTTCAAGGACCACAACCGGTCTTTTCCTCCCTTCCCAGCGAATGTACATTAAACCAGTCAAATGTCCAGGATCCAGGGCGAGGATGTTCACGTTGCATCCCTACTTTTCATGGAATTGGTGGTTCGGGTCATACTGATTAATAAGCGAGAAAGGAGGTTTTTTATGAGTAATGTAATTGTAAAACCAATGTCAGGCAGCGAACAATTCGAAGAGTTCGGAATTTTCCTCGATGAGGGACAGATCGGAAATCTGTTTGTTCACTACAATCGAGGGACTGCAACTGTCGATGGCTCGGTATATTTGACAAGCGATCAATCCAAAGACCAATTCTTGACCGAATGCAGTGAGGAACTATTTCCGGAATTACTCAATCGCGGTGTACACGAAATCAACAGCATGGGTCTTACGATCTACCAAAACCAGCAGATTCATCAAGAAGAACTGCCCTCACCCACCTTCCGTTACGGCCATCCAAACAGCTGGTGAAGCTTTTCTTATTTTAAGTATATACAAAATCGAGGCCGATTGGTACGGGCTAAAAGTACCAGCCTGTCCATCGGCTGTCATTGAATCTGACATGCAGCTTGCAGGTTATATTTCCGGAAGTTCATCAGTTTCGTCGTGATATGGTTCCAGGATTTCTATTTCAGACCTGTGTGTACTGAATCCAATCCAGAGCAAAGCGTCGTCAAGGGTGTTAAATGTCAAAACCAGGTCCTCTTGCTGAATATGCCATTGATCCGTTGTCTTCCCGATTCTGTCTGAATGTGACAAATTCATTTTCACGCCTCTTCGAAAAAAGGAAACGGAACGTTCTTGTTCTGCGATTGCCCTTAACCTGGGAAAAACTTTTCTCATCATATCTCCCCGCTTTCGTACGATTGAAAGAAGCCCATAAGAGGATGGCTGTCCCCTTATGGGCTCAAATTGAAACGGTCTGGCTCAAATCGGGTTGCGTTAAAATACACTCACTGCGTTGATTCGGTTAATCGCGATGCGTACGAGTCCTGGGAACCCATTGAAGTTTGTGAGCAATACAGTTCCGGCCTGGAACCCTTGGAAAACTCCGAATGCGGGGGGTTGATCATCATACTGCAAGGTTACTCGAGTACCGGGGCTAAGTGTCAACAAGAAACGGCCTGCTCCAGTCATTCCACCAAACGAATAACCACCGCACCAGCCGCTGAAACCATCATACATGCTTTTTTCCTCCTTTCCCTCATTGTTGCTTTATACTATTCGTTCCTTGTAAAAATTGAATAGATGAATAGACTGAGAAATCAGTGGAATTTCAGGGTTCCAAATAAAAAACCTCCTGTGATGGAGGTAGATTGATAACTTAATGCGTTTATTTTTTTTTCTTTTTCATCGATTTTTTTTCTTGCGGAAACAACTGACCGCAAAACTGACGACATTTTTTCTCGCAATTTGCGCCTCCGCCGCAAAAACGTTTACAGTTCTCCATACATTCGGAATAGGATTTAAATTGGCGAATTTCACCCGATTTTGCCATAAAAAGACCTCCCCATACCGTTCTCTACAATAACAAATGCCATAGACAACAGAATGGAAAGGTACAAACGTGTACTGACGCTCAAAAAAGGGTATTGTTGAGAAATATCATTCATAAAGTAGTAACATGGGTTTGGTATACGGGACTTCGTGAGTGTCTGATTCGGTTAATCGCGATGCGTACGAGTCCGCCAAACCCATTTTAGTTTTCCTTATGATTTTTCCTGATGATCCCGTTACATTTCCTGAGTAATTGCAACCATCAATCTGGCTGCCTGCTCAAGATCATCCAATCGGATAAATTCGTCAACCGTATGTATCTTTTCATACCCGATTGCAAGATTCACTGTCGGGACACCCAGACCGTTCAGTACGTTCGCATCGCTGCCACCACCGGACGAAACGGTAGACGGTTCAAAGCCCAACGCTTTCGCGGCACGTTTTGCAATCTGGACAACCTCATCCTCATCCTCGAATTGAAATGCGGGATACATCCGGGTAATCTCAACTTCCGCCCGTCCCCCTGCTTCTTGTGCAGTCTGTTCGAAAGTTGACTTCATATGTTCCAATTGGGCATCCAGCTTTCTTTGCGCCAAACTGCGCGCTTCTGCCACAATTTCAGCCCGTTCGGGTACAATATTAGTGGCAACCCCACCGTTAAACATCCCTATATTTGCTGTTGTTTCCTGATCGATACGACCAAGCTTCATGCGAGAAATTGCAGTGCTTGCAACCTTAATTGCGGAAATGCCCGCCTCCGGGTTCACACCCGCATGTGCGGTTCGTCCGTGAATCACGACTTCGACTTTTGCTTGGGAAGGGCCTTGTGTCACGATCTGTCCAACAGATCCGTTACTGTCGAACGCGAAACCAAAATCAGCGTCTTTTATCAGGTCGCCGTTCAAATGCCGGGATCCTAACAACCCTATTTCTTCTCCCATGGTAAACAGTAGAATCAGATTTCCGTGCGGAAGTTTCTGTTCGTCCAAAACCCGAACCATTTCCAGGAGCCCGGCAACACCTGCTTTGTCATCGGCACCAAGAACCGTTGTGCCGTCTGAGGTAATCCGGTCTTCCAAGACCTGAGGTTTGATTCCTTTTCCCGGCTGTACGGTATCCATATGACAGGTAAACAGGATTGTCGGTTTCCTTTGATCCCCTTGGAGACGGCAAATCAGGTTGCCTGTGTTTCCGCCCACTTTTGCTCCGGTGTCATCCTCGTGGATTTCAAACCCGTATGGCTTAAGCTTGGCAATCAACGTATCCGCCATTCGGCGCTCATCCCGCGAATGGCTGTCGATTTGCACCAATTCGATAAATTCCTGAATCAGCCGATCCCGATTTACAGCTACCATTTTGTCCGCCCCTTCATTTGATTCGCAGCCTCCCGATACGAGTGTCCCCGCTCGCCTTCCCGATCGTACAGATAGGCCAACCGGGCCTGTTTGCTGTCAAGGTGGGAAGATACACGGGCTGCGATCTGCAATCTGCGTCCCGATTCCCGCCAACCGGTCCGTTCTCCTCTTGATTCCAAGAACTTGGTTTCATGGCGCTTTAAAGGTCGCCAAAACCAATCTGCAAAGATCGAACCTTCGTCCAATTCCTGGACCTCTTCTACATTCATTGCTTCATCTTCTCGAAGTGCCACGGTTTTTCCTCCTATAGCGGTATGTTTCCATGCTTTTTAGGCGGTCTTGTATCCCTCTTGTTGCGTAACAGCTCAAGCGCCTCTTTCAATTTTAAGCGCGTCTCCCTAGGATCAATCACATCATCGATCATGCCGGCTGCAGCCGCCACGTACGGATTCGCAAATTTTTCTTTGTACTCGGCAATTTTAGCTGCTCGTGTGGCAACCGGGTCTTCACTTTCGGCTATTTCTTTTGCAAAGATAATATTGGCTGCTCCTTCCGGCCCCATGACTGCGACTTCACCGGTAGGCCACGCGTAAACCAGATCGGCACCGATTGCCTTCGAGTTCATTGCCACGTAAGCTCCGCCGTACGCCTTGCGAAGAATGACCGTGATCTTCGGGACCGTTGCTTCCGAATACGCATAGAGGATCTTCGCCCCGTGACGGATAATTCCGCCATGCTCCTGCTTAACGCCGGGAATAAAGCCGGTAACGTCCTCAAATGTAATCAGCGGGATATTGAACGCATCGCAGAAACGAATGAAACGTGCAATTTTATCGGAGGAATCAATGTCTAAACCGCCCGCCATATATTTCGGCTGGTTCGCAATAATGCCAACTGACTGACCGTCAATCCGGGCAAATCCTACCACCGCATTTTTTGCGAACGTGGCTTGTACCTCCATAAAATCCCCGTCATCAACGATCAGATGAATGACATCCCGTACATCATACACCTTGGTTCCATCAACCGGGACCGCTTCCAGCAAATCTTCGATCCATCCGTCATCTTCAGGTGGTGCCACTCTCGGCGGATCCTCCATATTGTTCTCCGGCAGGAATGACAGCAGACGGCGAACTTCATTCAAAACATCCTCTTCAGACGCCCCGGTAAAATGGGCCACACCTGATACGCTGGACTGTACTTTCGCCCCGCCCAAGTCCTCCGACGAAATTTTCTCGCCCGTCACCGTTTCGATGACCTTGGGACCCGTAATAAACATTTGCGAAGTTTTCTCCACCATAAAGATGAAATCGGTAATCGCAGGCGAATACACCGCGCCCCCTGCACAAGGACCCATGATCACGGAAATTTGCGGAACTACCCCCGAATAGATCGCATTTCGATAGAAAATATGCCCGTACCCATCGAGTGAGATTACACCTTCCTGTATCCTTGCACCGCCCGAGTCATTCAGCCCAATGATGGGGGCGCCGTTCTTTGCAGCCAAATCCATAATGGTTGCAATTTTCTTTGCGTGCATCTCGCCCAGAGCGCCGCCGAATACGGTGAAATCCTGGGCAAATACATAAACAAGCCGGCCATTGATCTTCCCCCAACCGGTTACAACACCTTCACCGGGTGCTTCCACTTCATCCATGCCGAAATGGGAAGCCCGATGCTCGATAAACGGGTTCAGCTCCCGAAAGGTTCCTTCATCCAGAAGAATCTCAATCCGTTCTCTTGCAGTCAGCTTTCCTTTGTCATGCTGTTGAGCGATTCGCCTGTCCCCGCCGCCCAGCTCAACTTTTCGGCGCCGTTCTTGCATGTCTCTGATTTTGCTTTCCACTCGCATGACCTCCAAATAAACTCTGATAAACAACTATTCAATACGCTGGCAGTACTCAGTCAACACACCGAATGTATCCTTCGGGTGCAGAAAAGCGATTAGTTTTCCATGCCCGCCCGGACGCGGTTTCTCGTCAATCAATCGAATCCCGGCCGCTTTCGCTTCCGCAAGCTTTGCCTCGATATCATCTACAGCATAAGCCACGTGATGAATGCCGAGCCCTTTTTTCTGAAGAAAAACAGCAATTGGACTATCCGGTGCTGTCGGTTCCAGCAGCTCTACCGTACTCTCGCCGACCTGCAAAAACACAGCCCGCACCTTTTGGTCCTCAATAATTTCTTCATGCACGATGCGGAGACCGATTGGCCCCTCGTATAGAGGGAGTGTCCGTTCTATGCTGTCGACAGCGATTCCGAGATGGTCAATTTTTAAAGGTGCTGTCATGAGGCAGAACCCCGCTTCACATTCTTTCGGATAAAATCGGCCGTTTCCTGAATCGGAGTCCCCGGTGTAAAGATTGCTGCGATCCCCGCCTGCAGCAGTCCCGGAATATCTTCATCCGGGATCACTCCGCCACCGATCACCAAAATATCCTCAATCCCCTCGGCCTTTAACAGACGTACAACCTCCGGAAACAATTCCATATGGGCACCCGAGAGCGATGACAACCCGATGCAGTCCACATCTTCCTGGATGGCAGCAGCCACAATCTGTTCAGGCGTCTGCCGCAAGCCGGTATAAATCACTTCCATCCCCGCATCACGCAGCCCCTGGGCAATCACTAAAGCGCCGCGGTCGTGCCCGTCAAGTCCCGGTTTTGCCACCAGCACTCGAATCTTATGTTCCATTTGAATTCTCCCCTTTTTCAAAGCGGAAATTCTCCGCATTCTGAACGAGCATTCAGTCGGTGAAACACCCCGAAAAATTTTAGAATAAAGATGGTCGATATTCTCCAAATACGGATCGCATCACATTACAGATTTCGCCCGTTGTTGCATACGCTCTCACCGCATCCAGGATATAAGGCATCAGATTATCCTGTCCTTCTGCGGCCTGCTTCAATGCCTGCAGACGTTTTTGTACTTCCTCATTGTTGCGTTCCGACCGAAGCTTCGCCAAACGCTCTGCCTGGATCCGCCCTAATTCCGGATTGACTCGAAGAAGTTCCGGCTGGGGTTCATTTTCCAATTTAAACTTATTCATGCCAACCACGGTTTCTTTGCCTGACTCGATTGCCATTTGAGTCTGATAGGACGAATTTTGGATTTCGCGCTGCATATAGCCCTGCTCGATTGCTGCCACCGCGCCGCCCATTTCATCGATTTTTTCAATATATTCCCAGACACGTTTCTCAATTTCATCGGTTAACGATTCGATATAATAAGATCCTCCAAGTGGATCTGCCGTATCTGCCACGCCACTCTCATATGCAATGATTTGTTGGGTTCGCAAAGCAATTCGGGCAGAATCCTCTGTTGGAAGTGCCAACGCCTCATCCCGCGAGTTGGTATGCAAGCTTTGGGTACCTCCTAAAACTGCCGAAAGCGCTTGGATCGTTACCCGTACAATATTATTGTCAGGTTGTTGCGCCGTTAGCGTAGAACCGCCTGTTTGCGTATGAAACCGGAGCTGCCAGGACTTCGGATCTTCCGCCTTGAAGCGGTTGCGGATGATTTTCGCCCAAATCCGTCTTGCCGCCCGGAATTTCGCAATCTCTTCAAAGAAATTATTATGTGCGTTAAAGAAAAAAGAGAGTCGCGGTGCAAATTTGTCAACCGGAAGCCCTGCATCTATGGCTGCCTGTACATAGGCAATTGCATTTGACAGCGTAAAAGCCACTTCCTGTACTGCTGTGGAACCGGCTTCCCGAATGTGATACCCGGAGATCGAGATTGTATTCCAGTTCGGAACTTTGTCAGCGCAGTACTCGAATATGTTTGTAATCAGCCGCATGGAAGGCTTGGGCGGGTAAATATAGGTTCCTCGCGCCACGTACTCTTTCAAAATATCGTTCTGAATGGTACCTGTAAGTTTATCGGAAGAAACACCCTGCTTTTCCCCAACTGCAATATACATCGCCAACAATACGGAAGCGGGTGCATTGATTGTCATCGACGTACTTACTTTATCAAGCGGAATCCCCTTGAACAAAGTTTCCATATCCTGCAAGGAGGAGATGGAGACCCCCACTTTTCCGACTTCGCCGCGAGCCATTGAATCATCCGCGTCATACCCAATCTGAGTCGGCAGGTCGAATGCGGTGGACAAACCGGTCTGACCTTGTTTGAGCAGATAACGGAACCGCTCGTTTGTTTCTTCTGCCGAACCGAATCCCGCATACTGGCGCATGGTCCAGTAACGGCCGCGATACATGGTCGGTTGAATGCCCCGTGTATACGGATATTCGCCCGGAAATCCCAGCTTTTCCAAGTATTCTTGCTGTTCCTGCCCTTTTGGCGTATAAAGACGCTGTACCTCAATGTCGCTTGAAGTGGCAAAACGTTCTTTTCGCTCCGGAAATTTTGTAACCGCTTTCTTTACTTTTTCTTGCCAAGCCGCCAGTTTCTCCTGAAACTCTGACACAGAGCCCCCTCCTGCCTGTTACGAATTTTGGTTCGATTGTGTCCGTTTTTTGAAACCATTATAACATACCGAGTGTTCAGTTACATGTCCCACCATAAAAAAGAGGGCCTATTTAGCCCTCCACACTTCTTCTTTTCAGTTGGATTTGTTTCCACCATTTTGGCTTGGGCCGTACCGGATGCAGCAAATACACACTGAGAGCGATAAACAGCAGGATTAGTAAAGGAATCACCGTGAAGAAAATTGGCCAGGGATTGGTAATCCAAAGTTCTACTGACGTGTGCGTTGTATAAATGCCCCGATCCTCGAATAATCGCACCAGCATTAAAAACGGGCTCATTCCTTCGGCAATCACAGGGACACTATTAATATAAGGATTGTTATCCAAGAAAGGATGGTTGGGAAAACGGGAACCGTTCCAAAAATAGCTTTGAAAAACTTGGGAAACAAAAGGCGGAGCTGCCAGAAAGCCAAATACACTGCCATAGGATATAACGGTACTCACACTGGTTCTCTTAAACCAAACGGAGCATAGCACTCCGAATGAGCCGCAGATTAAAACAGTAAGAATGAAAAAACCAAATGCACCCAGCAGTTGGAGAGGAGATACACCGCCGTACAGCAGCACCATTGCATATAAAGGGCATGGTGGAAACGATAAGCAAAACGATAAAAGCAACGGAAGTCATCAATTTGCTGACCACTATGGAGGTCGGAGAGAGCTGGGTTGTCAGCAGAATATTCAGTGTCTGCCTTCCCGTTCCCCGCTCACTGTGCCAGCTTAATCCCGGTGCCACAAAAGCAATTAATCCCATTTGCAGAGCCGATAGGGCCATAATTAAACTTTTGGTCTGTCCAAGCTGAATATATCCGTCACGATAAAACTCTTCGTACATGACGAAGAATATAAAACCGCTCATAATCAGCAAATACAAAGTGATAATCAGAGGCGTTTTCGGAGTTCTCCATCGTTGACGAAACTCTTTTACTAACACCGGATTTGAAAAAACGGTCAACAGCCGGTTCATGATCCCACCCCCTTTGTGATAGCTAAGACTCTCGGAATTAAAATTTCCTTACAGGCTCTAGTCTCTTGACTAGGGCCATTTATTGTTTCACC
>NZ_JBHSHC010000051.1:17340-20731 GCF_042652925.1 Effusibacillus consociatus | reverse complement strand
AGAAGCGCTGAGCAAACTGGCGCCCTGGTCGTCGTCCTTGCCGCTGACTTGCCGAATCTTTTCGAAATAAACATACACCAGCCTCCACCCCTTCACAAGGTGGGGGCTATTTGACGTTCACGGGGAAAATACATCCCTATACCAACCCCCGTTTTATAGGACACGTTAATTGTGCGATTCTTCATTTCGCATAATGGAAAGGAATCATCTGCTTATGATCGAAACTGAAATTGATCCAAATAAGCAGTCCCATAAAATTGTTGGTGTTATTTGCTTGAGCGACATCAGGGAGTGGTACGAAGATTATTTCGAGGACAGGTATCTAATTTATGTTGAAACAAACCAGAAAGTAGAGAAAATTCATGTCCGTCGTCGTCCGAAAGAGGATCGGGACGATTTTCTGAAATTACTTGATGAATGTCCGGATCTCGATTCAATCAGGGCGCTTTCCAAGTAACCGCTCGAGAAGACTCTTGTGATAAAAACCAAGAGTCTTCTATTTATAATGTCCGCTAAGGCTTATTCCGGTTTTTTGTTCCATTGCTACACAAACCCCAAAATCCCCGCGGCGGACATTTCCGAAAAGATGCACGATATTTGCGAACAACTCCACACGCTGGAGGATCGTTTGCTTGAATTGAAACCGTTGTTGTCCAAATTGAATGAACAGCAATTGCGGATCCTTACCAAACAGATGTCCGTTCAGTGCGCTTCTTTTATACACACGCTGCACATTCTCTTTGGCGAGAATCCGTTAATTTAAAAACGAAAAATCAGGAGGTGGAGTCCCTCGTTTGAAGGGACGAATAATTGGACGATCCGGGTCTTACGTTGTTTAACTTGTTTTTGGTGCTTTTTCTCGTTTTCTTGAATGGTTTCTTCGTCGCGGCGGAGTTTGCGATGGTAAAAATCCGATCCAGTCGTTTGGCGCAGTTGGTGGAGGAAGGGAATAGAAGAGCCAAAGTGGCGCAAAAAGTCACAAACAACTTGGACGCTTACCTTTCCGCATGCCAGCTTGGAATCACGCTCGCGTCTTTGGGGCTTGGTTGGATTGGCGAACCGGCGATCGCCCATTTGATTGAAAAACCGCTCGGAAGTTTGGGCGTTTCCCAAGTTGCGGTTCACACAATTTCATTCGTAACCGCGTTTGCGATTATTACGTTCCTGCACATCGTATTGGGCGAACTTGCACCGAAGTCGCTTGCGATTCAGCGTGCGGAAGGAACCGTGTTGAACATCGCCCGTCCTTTGATCTGGTTTCACAAACTGATGTATCCGTTTATCTGGATGTTAAACGGAACTGCTAACACCATGCTCAAGTGGATGGGAATCCAGCCCGCGAAAGAAGGGGAACTCGCCCATACGGAGGAAGAAATTCGGATTCTGGTCAACCAAAGCCACAAAAGCGGATTGATCGATAATACGGAAATGGCTTTGTTCGACAACATTTTCGAATTCTCGGACCGAATTGCGAGGGAAATCATGGTTCCCCGCGTGGACATGATAACCATCGACATCGAAGATTCGCACGAGGAGATCTTGCAAAAAATCGAACAAGAACAACACACCCGCTACCCCGTTTCGGATGGCGATAAAGACCATATTAGCTGAACCCCCCGTCCCTGCTCCATGGGAATTCCCCTACTAGCATATACCATAAAACAAAAATTATTCCTTGGGCGGTGTTTCGGTATCATTAACAGCAGGTGTATCAGGTAGGTCCACCCAAGGGCGAGTTCTTTTAACGATTGGTACTTTTTTAAAGCCCCAGTTTCTCATATCTTCAATGCCTGTTGGGGTATAAATTTTCCCTTTAATTGCCTTGAATATTTTGTTCTCTTGCCCGTACTCGACGTGCCTTGGGCTAACGTCATACAGACCTCGCCTTACTCGGTTTAACGGCAGACATACTAAGTCTGCAATTTCTAAACCTGGCTGAAACTCTTTATTATGTTTATCAGCAAAGACAAAAGCCTTTATTTTTTCTCGTTGTGACTGTACGTCAATGTGAACTGTACCAGAGTTATAAAATGTCGAAGAACGCCTTCTGCATAAGCAGGTTTTGATAATCGTCACGGGATTCTAATACGATCCGAATTGATTTTACTGACGAATCGTTTAAAAAAGAGAATAAAGGTTTCATAATGTGAGCAAAAACAACATAAGGATCCTTAGGCGTTGAATAATATTTATCGAGCTTTTGCTTATCCACCGTCACTGAAATGATTTTAAAGTGTAAATCCTCCAAAAAGTCAGGGAGAGTGTCCCAAAATTTTTGAAGATTGTCTTTGGTTATTCCATGACTTTCACTAAAGGGGGGATGCCCCTCAAGAATTTTACGAAGATGCAGTGGAATATCATCCCGACCAAAACATTGCCGTTTAAAATGATTAAATTTGTTCCTAAGCTTACTATTTGCGCCGGTTTCCTTATTGTCAACTGCATATTTGTATTCGAATATTACACCAGTGATGGTAAACGGGCATGTTTGCACTAAAGATCTTCCAGTCTCATCAAGGAACATAATATATTTTTTTGCCATATTTCCTCCACAACCTTCGCCCGGACAGTATTTAAAACTTTTTCAAATTTAGAAAAACAGGATAATTATAGCACGGTTGTCTCTAACTTTCTATTTTCCAAATCTAATAACATAACTCTGCGTTACCCATAATTTAAGCTACATCATACAACTTTAATTATGGTGACCCATAAATATCAAGGGTTCTGTTATTCCTCGGTTCTTTTCATTTCAGGGGGAAGCGGGGGATTGGGAGTAGGGAGAACCCTGACCCCTCATAAATCCATCCATCAGTCTTTTTCCCAATTTTTTCCTCTGTATTTTTTTCAATCGCTTATCCCTGAACCCTGCTTTTCTCTGCTCTTCTCCCTGCGCCCAAAACAGATTTTATTTGCATTTGCCCCCGAATTTCCCGTCTTGCGCCTGTTTTCCCCTGCTTCGCATGCAAACTTTACTTATTTGATGGGTGATAAAGTGGGGAGTGGTAAAGATAGGGGGAAAGCCTTGTGGGGCAAGGGATTGGGGAGGGGAGCGGGTGGGGGAGGTGGTGGCAGACTTTTTTTGCAATTGACAGCAACTTTAGAGGAAAGGACTGAACGCAAAAATGATATTGAAGAATACTGGGATAAATACCGTAAATTATCTGAAATTTTTATTCGAATTAGGAGCACAGTGCGATGGGATTCTTACTGGACCTTCAAAGACAGTTGTACCATCTCGATGAATTCGTACTATCGGCAAAAATTTCTCGGTTTGAATCCTACCAAGAACTCCTTATGTTTGCAGGATATTTCCGATGAGGAGGGAGATACTAATGAGGCAAATTTTGATGCGAGGCGGTTTAAATATATCGTGATAAACTTTTAGTGA
>NZ_JBHSHC010000051.1:0-17239 GCF_042652925.1 Effusibacillus consociatus | reverse complement strand
TTTACATTAGATATTATAACTAGTACGGAAAAACTTTACAACTGATTTTTAATTTTGAAATTATAATCCAGTTTTAAAAAACCTCTTTCAAGCAGTCTTCAATAAAGTCGGGAGCTGCTTTTTTCATTTGTTCCACCGTATGTAGATAACGTTGGGTGGTATTAATCTGTGCATGCCCCAACGTTTCCTGTACTTGTTGTAATGACGCCCCATGGATCAAAGCGAGTGTTGCGCTGGTATGCCGAAGCCAATGAGGAGATACTTTTTTCTTGATGTTGCTTTGTTCACGAGCTTTTTGGATAATCCGTTCAACTTGTCTAACAGTGAGTGGGAATAGCCGGTCATTGAGATCATGACATGTTTCCTGTTGTTTAGAGTGAAACAGGAGTTCATTATACAAGTTCCATAATGCTCGGGGTACTTTCACTTCTCGCTGTTTTCCTCCCTTCCCATTGATCACCGTTAGCCAGATCGAGGTTTCCAGTGGATCACTATGAAAATGATTCCATCGAATGGACACTAACTCTGACACTCGTAATCCTAATAAAACAAGGGTGGCCCCAATTAAATAATCACGGTATCCCTGTTTTTTAAGTTGGTTTAGAAAGAGTATAACTTCTCGTTGCGTCAGGTAATGATTTTTGCTATTGATTTGTATCTTGGGTGTATGTACACAGGTTGTCGGATTCTGGGAAAAAACACCTATATTCGGGGTACTCCCCCATTTGTATAAGGATCGTAAAGGAGCGATTAGGCTGTTGATGGTCGCAGGAGCTAAAGGCTTTTCAATCTTGTTGCAAAATCCTTTTTCTAAGGCGATTTTATACAGTTCAACTTCCTGCCAAGTAACTTCACGCAATGGTTTAAAAGCTATGAATTGTCGAAACAGATAAATGGCACGACTATAGTTTCGACGAGTGTACTGAGAATGATATCGTGTGGCTAAGAATATGCTGATAATTTGTTCATCTGAATACCCAGTCGTGAAATCCCTTTGATTACAGAGTTGAAGCGACATAATATCCTGCTGTTGTCTCATTGTTTTCCTCCTATGATAATGTCGAACAACTCGCATTGTGCGACATCCATTTTACTCATCCTCTTAGACAAGTTAAATATGGATACATAGTAAAAAATCTCGCAGAGCAGTTGTTCCAAAAATTAAGTAAGGGAAATAAAGTTGAATGATCACGCAAATCTCAAACAACTGAATAAACGGATAAAGGTAATACGGGGTCAACTGACTGAACAAAAATGCTTGATTGTATACACCAACTGCGGTCATTTGGCGACAATCCAGAACCGGATCCACGTAGTGTTAGAAGCAGGCAATAACGATAGGAAAAGCAACTTGTTTACTAAGTATCAGCAATTCATTTTCTTCATTTCCTTTGCCGTGGATTAACTATTTCGTAGGCAAAAGGAAGTTTATTTATAAAGGAGTTCAAAATGATTTATGGAGATTTAGAATTACTAGCATTAGAGGCAAAGGAGTGTGATCAGGCTTTTACCCGTTTATTGAATCATTTGGAACCAATGTGCCGACAGGTTGCTAGTCGTTATACCACCTGGATGGGTGGCTTTGATGAGGTTTTGCAATGGACACGAATCGAAGTTTGGAACGCCGTAAAAACTTTTGAAATCGGAAAGACGTCTTTCTATTTCTTTTGCAGAATGACGATGGTAAATCATATTAAAAGTCGTTTGAAACGATTATACGGAAAAGCGAATTCGATTAATCGAACTGCAATCCGTATTGATCATCCGTTAGAGGATGAGACAGGACCATACGGCAACACTTTAATCGTTGAAGATATGCTGGCTGCCCCCGTACTATCGACAGAGAAGATTGTTGAAAAAAAACAGCTAATACAACGATTTTATCGTATCTTGCCTACTGTGGATTTAACACCGCTTGAATACAATTGTATGGTTTTATATTACTTTCAGGAATGCAGTTATAAGGAAATTCAAGAAATATTAAATCTGAAAAGTAAAAAAACAGTAGATAACTCTTTATTACGAGTTAAGCGGAAATTGGCTAGAAATTACAATCTTCGCCTACTTTATGAAGACATTTGTGTTTGATTTTTTGCTCTAGGAAATGATTCGAATGAAATGTTTTATGAAACGGATTGCGATTGAGAATGCACTGCTTAATGTGATGGTAGGATAAACGAAATTACAAATCTGATCAAAGGATAAAAGTATTCAGGAAGGAGGAAAAAGGTGATGAAATCGAATGCAAATGCAACAAAACATACAAAAATAATGAATATTGCTAACGAAGGGGAATGTAACCAACCTGCACGATCTTCCAATAGTGATTCCACCTTTGAGTCTTCCGTTGAGAAGGTCTTGAAACAACGCTCTCTAAGGAGTGTATATCAACCCATTATACATCACAAACAAAATAGTGTTTTCGCTCATGAGGCTCTTAGCCGTCCGCTGCTTAATGGAAAACCCCTAAATCCGGAAGAATGGTTCAGAAAAGCGTGTGCATATGGTCTAACTGTTGAAGCGGACCTGCTTGCAGTGGAGTCTGCTTTGCGAAACTTTACTCCTGTTGATTCATCTTATCTCTTCGTCAATGTGATGCCTACAAGTTTAGGACAAAACGCTTTTTTGTATGCCCTTGAAGATCTTTTACGAGAAATTTCCTTTTCTCCACAAGATCTTGTCTTTGAACTCACAGAATTCTTCGATACTGGTTTTCAACAAATAAAACAAACGATCGCTACTTTGAGATCTTATGGAATTCGGATAGCCATTGATGACGTCGAAATAGAGAACAGTAGTTTACGAGCGATAATAGAGCTGGAACCGGATTTTATTAAGGTTGATCGTTCGCTGATTCAGGGTATTGCAGTTTCCGAGCAGAAGCAACGAATAGTTGCTGCTTTATTGGATTATATCGGTTCAAGAGAAGCATTGATAGCGGAAGGAGTTGAAACCCATGAAGATTTCAAGGCTTTAATAAAGGTCGGTGTTTTATTGAGCCAAGGTTACTATTGGAGCAGCCTATGTCAATTCTGAAGAACTCAAATTGTTGTCGCTCACAAAGAATCAAGAAGTAAGCCCTCGTACCTGCCCTTGAAAATATTAAGAATGATCTACGCCGTTTAACAAAAAGGATGGTGTGAATGTCAACAACAGCAAAAATTACTGATGTACTCAATGGTATATTACAAGTTCTTAACAAAGTCATACCTTTACCCGTAGAAATTCAAAAACCGGTTTTAATATCGGCTCCCATCTTGCAAACAGAGATAGGTGTTTTGATTGGTGTTACAGGTGATCTATTTGGGCGTCTAATTTTCGAGGGTTCCAAATGAACATTTAGTGAGATTGGGACAGTTATGTTTGGAATGACTTTAGAAGGAGATATGCTGGACTCATTTGTGGGTGAGCTCGGGAATATGATCGGCGGAAACATGTCAACCAATCTGTCTCAGAGTGGTGTTTCAATTAATATTACACCGCCGACTGTTATTGTGGGACAAACGAAACTATCTGGCTTTAATCAAGCATTGAGAGTTCTTGCCTCATTAAAGAATGTTGAAGACTTGAACCTCATTTTAGCAATCGAAGAATCAAATCATAAGGGGTGCTGAGTTTTATGGCCGGTATTTTAGTCAAAGATGATGCGGCAGATATGCGAGATGTTAACAGTAAAATCAAACAAAAATTGTAGGGAAGCAAAATCTTCATGTTCTGCAGTCATTAAGGTATGAAACATGGTAACGGATGATCTTCATACTCCAAAACCGAAAACAGGTAGAGAAATCGCTTGTTTAAATATATAACATTTCCAAAAGAAGTAAATAAGGAAAAGTAAGAAATTGAAAGGAGTGAGTCATCGTGGCAACTGCATTAGATGTTCAATACGTTGTAATTGAATTGCGTGAAGAAAAATACGCCCTACGAATCTATGACATCTACGAAGTCATTAAGATGCAGAAGATTACCGAAGTGCCCAACAGCAAAACGTATATTCTGGGTGTTATCAACCTTCGGGGTAAGATTGTTCCCATCATCAGTCTCCGCAAACGATTTGGATTACCGGAAGTACCGGCTACCAAATCGACTCGGATTGTGGTTGTCAATATCCAGGAGGAGATCATCGGGATTGTCGTAGACGGGGTGAATAAAGTCGCTACCTTTACAGATATCCAGCCGCCTACTGAAATTGTTTCAGGGGTTGACGGAACCTATTTTGAAGGGATTGGACAATCCGAAGAGGGTTTGGTCAGCATTCTCAAAATTGACCGAGTTCTTTATGAATAAGGGAGGTTACCATGGAACTGTTTGATCGATCCGAACTTATGGGAGCCTTTCTTGATGAAGTGGAAGAGCAATTGCAACTACTCGAACAAGATGTATTGCGGCTTGAGCAACAAGGGGAGTCGCCGGAAATTCTTCATAGCATCTTCCGTGTGGCCCATACGCTGAAAGGATCCTCTGCAGCTATGGGATTTGAGGAAATGAAGAATGTAACCCATGAGATGGAAAATGTATTGGATACTATCCGAAACCATCTCTTACCGGTTACAAAACCCGTTGTCAATCTCTTATTTCAGTGTTTGGATCAACTCCGACAATTGCGTGACGAGTTTATCGCCGGGAGTATTCAAACCAACAGCGAGCCACTGATCCAAGAACTTCGTAAATTATTTGAAACCAAAGTACATACGCTAGAAGAAACATCAAAGACTATGGAATTTGCCTTACAACCAGAACAGCAAGGGCAAATTGCCGAAGCCATGAAACAAGGACTAGAAATTTGGATTTGCGAAGTTGAAGTCGATCCGGATTGTGAAATGAAGTTGGCCCGTGCGTTTGTGATTCTGAACCAGATCAAGCAATTTGGAGATGTGGTCGATACTCTGCCGAAGTTAGATCTTGAATCGCAAGATTCATTGTTTGGTCATGTTTCATACTTGCTGATTACAGATGCGGATGCAAAATCTGTGGAATCAGAAACTCAACAAATTGTTGATGTCAAGCGAGTGAAGATTCGTCCATATTCTGTGAACTATCAAGGTTTCGAAGAATTAAATATGGAGCGACTGAATCGGGACGACCCACAAACGAAGGCGATTAAGGAAACAAGGCGGATCTCTCAGACCATTCGAGTGAACGTGGAACGGCTTGAAAGGCTCATGAACCTGGTGGGCGAACTGGTCATTGACCAAACCCGAATTGCTCAGGTCAGAAACATTTTACAGAACCGCTATACATCGGATGAAACCATCGATGAACTGGAACAAATCTCGAACCATATCTCCCGAGTGGTAGGGGAACTGCAAGAAAGCATGATGAAAACACGAATGTTGCCGATTGAGCAACTATTCAACAAATTCCCTCGAATGGTTCGGGATCTCTCCGATACGTTGGGGAAAGAAGTCAATCTGGTGATTGAGGGACAGGAAACGGAATTAGACCGGACGGTGATTGAAGAGATTGGCGACCCGCTCATTCACCTCATCCGAAATGCGCTGGATCATGGGATTGAAAAAGCGGAGGTTCGGAAACAGGCTAAAAAACCAGTAAAGGGAACCCTGCGGATTACGGCATCTCATCAGGAAAGTCAAGTCGTTTTGACGGTTGAAGATGACGGAGCCGGCATTGATCCAGAGAAGGTGAAACAATCGGCGATCCGGAAAGAACTGATTACCGGTCAAGAAGCGGAAGGAATGACAAAGCAAGAGCTAATTGAGCTGATCTTCTATCCCGGATTCTCGACAGCGAAAACGGTGAGCGACATCTCCGGCCGGGGTGTTGGAATGGACATTGTTAGGTCCCACATTGAGAAACTAAACGGTTTGATTAATGTGGAAACCCGACTGGGTGAAGGGACAAAATACACCATTAAATTGCCGTTGACACTGGCCATTCTAACGGGGCTTTTGATTAAGTTAAACGGACGGACATATGCATTGCCCATGAGCAGCGTAGTGGAAATCGTCCGTATCCCCGTCAGTGAAATTAATTCGGTCAAAGGGCAAGCAGTATCCGTCATTCGAGACAAAGCCCTTCCATTAATTTGGCTCCATGACCACTTCGGAATCGAACGACAGAAACGAAAACACAAAAATGTGTTCATTGTTGTGCTCGGAGTGGCCGAGAAACGTCTGGGACTCGTGGTTGATGAGCTGATTGGCAACCAGGAAATCGTAGTGAAATCGATTGGCTCCTACATCGGAAAAATTGACGGAATCTCTGGAGCCACAATTCTTGGCGATGGAAGTGTGTCGCTGATCTTAGATGTAATCGGGATCTCAAAGATGGTAGAGAACCGCAGACCAATTTTACAAGAAGTGATTTAAGGGGGATTTAAGATGAACATTAAACAGATGAACATTAAACAAATGGCACTCAAATTCATCGATTCCAATGGAACCGTTTCAAAAGCAATTACCATCTCGGAAACCATGGAACAAAAATTGAAAGACCTCTCCTACATAACCGAACAAATTTCAAAAGGAACCGACGAACAATCAGCGGCAGTTGAATCAACGGCTGCGATGATAGAAGGATTGACGAAATCCATTCAAGGAGTGGCGCAAAATGCTGAATCTGTCACGGTAATGACCGAAGAGGTCCTGGCGACTCTGGAGGAAACAGCCGCTTCGATCCAACAAGTTGCCGGAAATGCGGCAAGTACCGCAAGCTCGATTGAACAAGTTTCAACATCTATTGAACAAATGGGACAACAGATGAACGGAGTAGCGGGTAATGCAGAAAGCTTGACAGCATCCGCACGAGAGTCTGCGGCAGCCATTGAAGAAATGCAAGCCTCTGTTCAACAAGTAGCTGGAAATGCAGAGAGCACAACAAGCACGGTGGAGCAAATTTCTGTCTCGATTGAGCAAATGGGCAAATCGGTCAAAGGGGTAGCCAATAATGCAGAAGCCCTGACCGCCTCTGCACAAGAGACAGCCGCAGCCATCCAAGAAATGGCGGCTTCCATCCAACAGGTTGCGGGCAATGCAGAAAGCACCGCCAGCTCAGTAGAGCAGACCTCGGCGGCGATCGAACAGATGGGCAATCAGGTCAAAGGGGTTGCGGCCAATGCCGAAAGCCTCACCGCATCTGCAGTGGAAACCTCTTCCGCCATTCAGGAAATGGCAGCATCCATTCAGCAAGTAGCCGGAAACGCCGAAAGTACGGCAAGTTCAGTCGAACAAATTACGACTGCAATCGAACAAATGGGTAATCAAGTCAAAGGTGTAGCGGCAAATGCGGAGAGCTTGACTGTCTCGGCAGAAGAAACCTCTTCCGCCATTCAGGAAATGGCAGCATCCATTCAGCAAGTAGCCGGAAACGCCGAAAGTACGGCAAGTTCAGTCGAACAAATTTCGGCTGCAATTGAACAAATGGGAAATCAAGTCAAAGGTGTAGCGGCCAATGCCGAAAGTTTCACTGCAATGACAGAGGAAGCATCTGCCTCCATTCAGGAAATGGCAGCATCCATTGAGCAAGTAGCCGGAAATGCTGAAAATACGGCAAGTTCAGTCGAACAAATTTCGGCTGCTATCGAGCAAATGGGAAAATCCATCCAAGGCGTAGCAGATAATGCCGATTCCCTGCAAAAATCCACCAACGAAACTTCAGCAGCGATTCAACAAATGGCGGCATCGATTGAGCAAGTCGCACAAAATGCCCAAAACGTTAATCAATTAAGCGAAAAGGTTCAATTTGATGCAAGAGATGGGCAGAAAGCAGTCAATCAATCGTTGATTGGAATGAAAGAGATTGCCGAAGTCGTCAAACGGGCTTCTGATGTGATAAGCAACTTGGGCAAGAGTTCTGAACAAATCGGCAGCATTATTGAAGTGATTGACGACATCGCCGAACAAACCAACCTCCTGGCGTTGAATGCGGCAATTGAGGCGGCACGAGCTGGGGAACATGGAAAAGGTTTTGCAGTCGTTGCAGATGAAGTTCGAAAATTGGCAGAGCGCACCGCAACTGCAACAAAAGAGATTGCAGGGCTGATTAAAGGGATTCAAGGTGAAACGGTGGATGCGATTAAGGCAATTGAAGTGGGAACCCAAAAAGTAGAAGAGGGAAGCATGCTGGCTGATGAAGCGGGTGAAGCGATTGCCAAAATTGTAACCGGTATTGAAAATATATCGGAAGAAGTTCGTCAGATTACAACAGCTACAGTCGAGCAAGCAAAGGGCAGTGAGCAAATTGTCAAAGCTGTGGAAAACGTTACAAACCAGGCAATACAGGTCATGCAGGCAACCAAAGAACAAGCGGCCGGCGTAGAGGAAATCATAAAAGGGGTAGTAAACGCTCGGGATCAGGTTCGCCAAATTACCGTGGCTACGAGAGAACAAGCTAAGGGAAGCGAACAAATTATCAAAGCGGTTGAAAATATCACAAATCAAGCGGCTCAAGTCACAGAAGCAACGAAACAGCAAGCTCTTGTTGTGGAGGAAATTATCAAAGGTGTTGCCAATGCCCGTGAACAGGTTCGTCAAATTGCGGCTGCAACCGTGGATCAATCGAAACAGGCTCGTGACATTGTAAAAGCCGTGGAGAACGTCACAAACCAAGCGGCACAAATTACAGAGGCAACCAAAGATCAAGCCGTTGGAGTTGAGGAAATTATTAAAGGGGTTACAAATGCAAGGGAACAAGTGCGTCAGATCACTGTGGCAACGGCCGAACAGGCGAAAGGAAGTCAGGAAATCATCAAGTCCGTGGAAAATGTGACCAACCAAGCGGCACAAGTTACCCAGGCTACCAAAGAGCAAGCGGCTGGTATGGAAGAAATCATGAAGGGTGTGGCAAATGCACGTGAACAAGTCCGTCAGATTTCGGATGCTACTGTTGAGCAATCCAAGCAAGCACGTGACATTGTAAAAGCAGTAGAAAACGTAACGAATCAGGCCGAAGAAGTGACCCAGGCCACTAAGGAACAGGCGCAAGGTGTAGAGGAAATTATCAAGGGTGTTGTTAATGCCCGGGAACAGATTCGTCAAATTACAGCGGCTACGGTGGAACAAGCAAAACATGGAAAAGATATTATGAACTCCATTGCGAATGTGACTGATCAAGCTGCCCAAGTGACCGAGGCAACTAAACAACAAGCGCAGGGTGTTAAGGAGATCATCAAAGGCGTGGTAAATGCGAGAGAGCAAGTTCGTCAGATTACGGTGGCAACCCAAGAACAAGCGAAACAGGCCGAACAGGTTGTGAAGATAGTAAAAGATGTGGCGGAACAGGCTTCAGAAGTTACCTCCGGTGCAAAAGTGCAAGCAACTGAAGTTGAAAATGTGGCTCTTGCCATTAAACAAACTAAAGATGGGGTTCTGCAAAACATTCGTGATGTAGATCGTACGGTGGCAGTGACCCGTGAACTGTCTGAGAAAACGGGTGTAATACGCCAATCCTTAGAAGTGTTGCGCTAAGATTTCGGTGTATGTCTTCTGCGACCACTGGAAAAGTAATTCCTACTTTTTCAGTGGTCAATCCATAAAGATGGTGTAAGGTGATTTTTTATGGAGAACATGGTGTTACGACAATTGGGTCAACTGATTTATGACCATTGTGGGCTGAACTACTTACAAAATCTCCCTTCATTGGAGAGTAAAATCTCAAAACGAACGAATGAATTGGGGATGTCGATATGGGAATACACCCGGCACTTGGAGCAGAATTCACAAGAATGGGATGTTGTGGTAGAACTGCTTACGATTAATGAAACCTATTTTTGTCGGGAAGAAAACCAGTTAGAAGTGTTTCAATCCATCATTCTCCCTCAATTGACAGGGAAAAATTTGATTCGAATTTGGAGTGCCGCCTGTTCAACCGGAGAGGAGCCTTATACGCTGGCGATGATGGTTGCAGAAACCGGATTCATTCCGCTTGATGCGGTCGAGATCCTGGCAACGGATATCAACAAGAAAGTATTGCAGACCGCAAAACAAGGCTGGTATTCGAAACGCTCATTGTCCTTCCGACGAATGCCTGAGCATCTCTTGGAAAAATATTTTGTGGAACGGGATGAGGGGTATCAAGTGGTTGACTCGATCCGCAACAGGGTTCGATTCCGTTACTTAAATCTTCTTGACCAGGACGAAATGGAGAGGTTTGGGGAATTTGACGTGATTTTTTGCCGCAATGTTCTGATCTACTTTGACAGGACCGCCATTCAGAAGGTTGTTTCAAGTTTTTATGACCGGCTGGCTCCTGAAGGTTCGTTATTCTTGGGGCATGCAGAAAGTATAACGGGAATGAACACGGGGTTTGAGACAATCCACACGGAGAAGAGTTTTTATTACCGGAAGGGAGATTCGTCCTATGAAGCAGTACGGAGTCTTGGTAGTTGATGATTCCGCATTTATGCGGAGAACGATTATCAAAATTCTCGAAGGTGACTTGCAATTTTTCACCGTGGGTGTGGCAAGGGATGGCCAAGAAGCGGTCGAGAAAGCCCAACGTCTCCAACCGGATGTTGTGACGATGGATGTGGAAATGCCGAAATTGAACGGGTTGCAGGCATTGGAGCAAATTCAGAAAGTATCGCCGGTTCCCGTTGTAATGCTGAGTTCTTTTACTGACAAAGGAACGCAGGCTACATTGGATGCCTTGGAGCTTGGGGCCGTAGATTTCTTTCTGAAGTCCGCCTTGATCAAAGACCCTTTGGATCCGGAAATAGTGAAGGATTTTTTGATACGTGTAAAGGCTGCTGCTGGTGCGAAAATCCCGAAAGCAAACCACACAATTGGTCGTACAGAGTATCTACACGTGCAAAAACAAAAAGAATCTCAAGTGGACCTGGTGATCATAGGAAGTTCGACTGGTGGACCTTCCGCTTTGCAAGCGGTTCTCCCCCGATTTTCACCTGACTTTCCGGTACCAATCCTCGTTCTTCAGCATATGCCGCCGGGCTTTACCAAACCTTTGGCTGACCGGTTCAACAACATCTGCAATTTGAAGGTAAAAGAGGCCGAGGACGGAGACGTACTGGAACCAGGAACCATCTACATTGCGCCTTCTGGATTCCAAACTTTGATTGAGGAACAAAGGAACGGAAGCAAGCGCCTCAAAATCCAAACGGAATCTCCAATCCCAACCTTATACAACCCCTCTGTGGATGTCACACTCCTTTCGGCTGCGCCCATTTTTGGCGATCGGTTGCTGTCAGTGATTCTGACCGGCATGGGAGTAGATGGGCTCGAAGGATGCAAAAAGGTCAAGGAGTATCAGGGGCGGGTCATTGTAGAGGCCGAGGAATCTTGCATTGTGTATGGGATGCCAAAAGCTGTGTTTGAGGCGGGGTATGCGGATCGACAAAGTGTGCTGTCTTCGATGTATCCGCTCATTATGTCTCACATCTGAGATGAGCTTGTGGGAAAAAGAGAGACATAAATGAAATTTGGTATAAGAAACCAGCGGAGGGACAAGCGTTGATACAAGTAAAAGTCATTGAGGAGACTTCCGTAGACAGGAAGAAGATCGAATGGAGGCAGGAAAGTATCAAACAAATGGCCTCTTTGGACGAGATCTGGAAGGAGTATCATTCCGAAATATTTATACCGACAAAAAACGGCTTCGAGTCTTTATGGGGTTATAACGGTAAATTGTTTCAGCGAATAAAGCTGATTGTACATCCAGATATGTAATCAAGGAAGGGGGAAAGCCCATTATTATTTTAAGCAGCCGGGTCCTTCATGGACAGATTTTAAAATTGACAAACAATGCTTGAAAGATGGCGGGTTACAGATCGATGGGGACTTTAACAAACAGTTCGACGAACTGCGTTTGCATATCCTTGAATCTTTCAATATTCGTTGGTAAATTTCCAGTTGAAGTCCATCAGTTGATAACAACTTTATCAAATTGATGGAGGGAAACAGAAAAACCCTCATGGTACAAAACCTTGAGGTTTCAATACTCGGCTATTGCCGAGAGCCTATAACAATTTTTGGGGGTAGCAGAATATAACTGTTACGGAAAAATGGTCTGGGGGCATGTTTATTTTAGAAGTTGCTGGATCAAAATAAACATTTTCGCTTATAAGAGAGATTGGTGGTTATAGTATGACCCGAGATGAGAGAGGCTTTGGCGAAGTATCAAGTATTCTATCGAAGTACATGAATCATCCCGAAAAGTTACAGGAATTTTTCGATGTTTTATATCATGCTGACACCGTTGTTCAGGAACTTGGATCCTTACTAGACGAAATGGGTGCTAAGCTTGAGACAATCTTAGAGCGTCATGTGATTTTAATTGGAACCAACAAATTACTGCAGAACATATTAGATGACCTGAAGAAACTAGAAAACTGATATCACAAGGAATAGATATTATTCGGCAAAAAGAATTTCATTAGTGCAATATACTGCTATTTTCGGCAGTGTTTACGGAATCTTGTTCTTAAAAAGGAGATCTAATGAGGGGCTTTCGACTCACCAGATCGTTATTCGGAAGGAAATTTTGCAACGTTTTTACAACATCTTACACAGTGAATCTGACATTACTCGAATATAATTGCATGGTTTTGTTCTACTTGTCAGGGGTATAATTACAAGGAAGGAAATTCAAAGGAGGTTAAATCTTCGAAGTCAAAAAGCGGTGGATAACTCTTTAATACGCTTTGGGTCATTTTAGTTTTACTTTTCAACACGTAAAGGTTAGGTTATATTATTGAAAGGGCCAAAGCTATGTTACCGAATCCGACTTTTTTGGACCGGTTTTAGAGTGGTGAAAAAATTGGAAATTTGGTAAAAACACGGAAATTGATTAAAAACCCTTAAAAAATCGAAAACTTATTTTATGCTCCTCTTTTTAGAGGAGCATTTTGATTTTGATACGATAATCAGAGGTTTGAAATCTCGGTTGGTAACCAATGATTATTATGACTATATAGATATGTCGTCGTTAGTTTTATACATTGTACCCAAGTAACAGAAAGAAAAGACGGAGTGAATATCGACCCTCTACTACGTTTTATTTAGTATGATATTCAATTTGCACATCAAGAAGAGGATGGGTTTCTACTTTGTAATGGCCGTCCGGACAAGCTTTTGTTGCAGGAGTGGTACTACCCTGACCGATCAATTGCTGCTTGCAGTGAGGGCATTCTTCTTTAAACCATGAGAGGAGTTTATTAATCATCAACACAATCTCCATAAAACCAATCAAATTACTTGGATATATAATAGCACATTTATAAAAATTTTTCATCGGAAAAACCTCGGACTATTGACGTGAAATTTTTTCTATGTATAATAATACCCATGAGGGTATATACCCCATACCGTATATTGAAAAGAGGTGATGTTTTTGGAGTGGTTGCAATACCTACTGTTTGGAGTTGTACTTTTTCTTGTAATCCAGAGGTTACTTCCCACCAAAGGTCTTACGGATTTATCGGCAGAGGAAGTATTCCAGAAACTTAAGAATCCTAAAGACCATGTATTTCTTGATGTACGGGAAGCGCATGAATACCGGGAGGGGCATATTAAAGGATTTAAAAACATTCCTTTGAGTCAACTGGCCTCTCGACAGCATGAGATTGATCGTAATAAGTCAATAATCCTGACTTGCAGAAGTGGAATGCGAAGTCGCCAAGCTGCGAAGATTCTACGAAGAAATGGATTCAGTCGAATTAGTCATCTGAAAAATGGGGTTCTCGGCTGGCATACCGGTTTGAATAAGTGAGCAAATTACAGAAAGAAGACAAGGTATTTTGACCTGACTTCTTTTTAAAACAAATTAAATATACCCCATAGGGTATTGTCTTATAAAACAGGGAGGTGAACTTGGTGATTCGAACAGTACCAAAAGTAATGAACATTCTGCCGTTGGATGTTAAAGAAAGACTGGAAAAGGGTGAAAAGTTGAATATTATTGACGTTCGGGAAGATCAAGAGGTGGCAACCGGTAAAATACCCGGCTCAAAACATATTCGCCTTTCTGAAATCCCGGATCGCTTGCACGAAATTGATCCGAATGTGGAGACGATCATGGTCTGCCGCAGTGGAAATCGAAGCGGTAAGGCTTGTGAATACCTAATGAGCCGCGGTTATCGCAATGTAAAGAATATGATGGGGGGTATGATGAACTGGGAAGGTGACATCGAATAACCGATTTCTATTCAAATCAAAACAGATATAAAAAAATTTAAAGGAGAGATTCAATTATGGCGCGACGTGTAGCAATTATTGCATCTAACGGAGGACTTGATTCTGCTTATAAAGTGCTGAATATCGCAACCGCTGCCGCAGCAACTGATGCGGAAGTAGCAATTTTCTTCACCTTTGAAGCACTTTCAATCATTCATAAGGACGCTGCAAATTTGTTGACTATGGCTGTGGGTAAAGAACATTATCTGGAAGGCTTCAAACGGGCGAACGTACCGTCAATTCCGGAACTGATTGAAGTAGCGAAGGAAAGTGGCGTGAAAATGATTGCTTGTCAGATGACTATGGATGTCACGGGAATGAAGAAAGAGGATTTTGTTGATGGCGTAGAAGTTGGAGGAGCTGTTACTTTCCTTGACTTTGCTTATGACGCTGATGTAACGGTGACTTTCTAATTATGGCCTGGAGCCGGTATTTCTGAAGAAACACGTCGGCTCCGAATCTACACTCAAAAGAAGGGAGGAGAACAAATGACTATTGGGTTGATCATTACTTTATTTTTGATTGGGTTTGTGGGCTCGTTTATTTCGGGTCTTGTGGGGATCGGGGGATCCATTATTAAATATCCAATGTTGCTGTACATTCCGCCAGCTTTAGGAGTTGCGGCCTACACGGCACATGAAGTCTCTGGTATTAGTGCAGTACAAGTGTTTTTTGCAACAATATCGGGTGTGTTGGCACTCCGCAAGGAGAAGGTGATCAACTATAAGCTGGTTGCCTATATGGGTGTCGCGATTATCATAGGCAGCTTTATTGGAGGATATGGCGGTAAGTTTTTGTCAGGAGCGGCAATCAATTTAGTCTATGCGGTTCTTGCATCAATTGCAGCAGTAATGATGTTCGTTCCTAAAAAAGGAATTGACGAAATTCCTCTTGAAAAAGTGGAATTCAATCGGACAATCGCCATCATTTCTGCGTTAGCAGTTGGAGTTGCATCCGGGATTGTTGGAGCGGCAGGGGCATTTATCTTGGTTCCGATCATGCTCCTGGTGCTTAAAATACCGACACGAATGACAATAGCTTCTTCGCTCGCTATTACATTTATTTCGTCGATCGGCTCCACTGCTGGAAAAGTACTGGCTGGGGATGTATTGTTCTGGCCGTCTGTCATTATGGTAGTCGCAAGTGTTTTGGCAGCGCCGGTCGGCGCAAAATTAAGTACCAAGGTAAATACCAAACTGTTGCAGGGGATTCTTGCAGTATTGATCGTTGGGACAGCGATAAAAATCTGGACTGATATTTTGTTTAAATAAGGAGGTACTTCACGTGAGCACTTTGACAGTAGACAAGTCGATCGATTGCAAAGGACTTTCATGTCCAATGCCGATCGTACGAACTAAAAAAGCGGTTGAAGAAATCAATCCCGGTCAAGTTTTGGAAGTAATTGCAACAGATCCGGGTTCGGTTGCCGATGTGAAAAGCTGGGCGGAACGAACGGGTCACCAATTTATCGGAACGGTGAATGAGGAAGGTGTTTTTAAGCACTACATTCGCAAATCAGATCCGAATGAAGTGAAACCCGAGAATAAGCATCCACATGTAATATCGAATGAGGATTTGCAGCAGAAACTCGGACAAAGCCCGATAATACTGGACGTTCGTGAACCAGCCGAATACGCATTTGGCCGTATTCCCGGTGCCAAGTTGATTCCTTTTGGAAAACTGGAAGAAACCATTGAAGATTTAAGACAGCATTCAGACCAGGAAATCTATGTGGTTTGCCGGACTGGAAGCCGCAGTGATATAGCTTGCCAAATTCTTGCTGAAAAAGGTTTTGCCAATGTGAAAAATGTGGTACCTGGGATGTCTGAATGGACAGGGCCAATTGAAAAACAATAACTGAGAGGTGATCTAAAGATGGCTGTTACAGATATAAGTGCAAAAGAACTGCATCACAGAATTAATAGTGGAAAATCAGTCTTTATCCTGGATGTACGGAATCCGGATGAATACAATGACTGGAAAATCGAAGGCAAAAACCTTCAATCTGTAAACGTACCGTACTTTGATTTTCTCGATGATGATGAAAAGAACTTCAAGGATCTTCCAAGGGATATGGAGATTGTAGTAGTTTGCGCAAAAGGCGGATCAGCATTAATGGTGGCAGAGATTCTTGATGAAAAAGGGTACAAAGTCAGCTACCTTGGTGAAGGGATGCTCGAGTGGAGCCGGTTTTATCATCCGGTTACCATCGCGACTGATGAGAACATGAGGTTGATTCAGGTGAACCGTTTGGCAAAAGGCTGCCTGTCTTATATGGTAATCTCACAAGGTCAAGCGATGGTGGTAGATCCCAATCGCCACATTGATGAATACACCAACCTCGCCACTAAGGAAAACGCTAAAATTTTGCACATTATGGATACGCATCTGCATGCGGATCATATTTCAGGCGGCCGGGAACTGGCAGATAAAACTGGCGCAACTTATTACATTTCTTCGAGTGAAATGCAAGGCACAGATGTACCCTATGAACCGCTTGAAAGCCATAACGAAATTAACTTTGGGAGCGTTAATGTGAAGATCTTGGCAATACCAACCCCAGGACATACACCTGGGAGTGTATCCTTCCTGGTTAATGACAAGTTCCTTCTTTCGGGAGACACCATTTTCGTAGGTGGGCTTGGAAGACCTGACCTTGGAGGAAAAGCAAGGGAGTGGGCGCAATCACTGTACGACACTGTTTTCAAAAAAATTGCTGCCTTGTCAGATGACATTGTTGTGTTGCCTACTCACTACGCGGATATTAAAGAAATTAACGAAAATGGCTATGTAGGAGCAACATTGGGAGAAATCCGCAAAAGCAATGAAATCATGCGTACAGAAGATATTGAACAGTTTACAGAAAAAGTGGCCGGCACTGTAGGGGCGACCCCGCCGAATTATGAGGAAATTGTCGATATTAACAGGGGAGTCATTGAAGTAAGCTCTGACAAAGCAACAGAGTTGGAAGTTGGACCAAATCGCTGCGCGATTCACCATGGTTAAACGAGATCACATTATTAAGAGCAGCGGTACGATGTCAAGACCCTAACTTAACATAATATTTGCCGTACCCATGCTTTTTGGGGAGG
>NZ_JBHSHC010000050.1:0-66934 GCF_042652925.1 Effusibacillus consociatus | reverse complement strand
GCTTTAGCGCCTTAGCGTTACTTGCACTCAGGAGTACATAGCGCGACCAGTCACTTCAGTGACTTTGGCGCGACTTAGTGCCCTTGTGGCGAAAGTTGCAACTAAGCGACAAGTCGCTAAGTTAAACTATATACCCTTGCGGTGCAAAGAACGCATTCAGTGTCGCTGTCGTGACAGCGACAAATGTTATCTTAGCATATCTACGCTACCATTACAACTGGTATTTTTTAGATGTGCCTTCTCGCTTTCGCCGCCCAATTCGTACTGTTTCGCTCTCTCGCGGCGACAAAAGCTATCTTATCAGCTATTCTGATGTTCTTCAATCAGATAGCAAGAACAAATCGAAACAAAAAAGCTCAAGAAACAAAATCATAGTAACCTGATCTATTTCATTCTCCTCGTTACACAGTTTTCTGCGGAATTGCGGAATTGCGGAAACTTCACTTCGGGTACATGAATGGTAAGAAACCTGTCGGCAAGCGAACGTCTTAATAAAGAAAAGAGACCCAAAAGTGGGTCCTATTTTTGGAGCGGGCGATGGGAATCGAACCCACGCGACCAGCTTGGAAGGCTGGAGTTCTACCATTGAACTACGCCCGCGTATGAACTTTTTATGACCCCCACCAAAGCACGTGAGATTCCGCAACCCTGGTGGGCCTGTCTAATGGCGGAGAGAAAGGGATTCGAACCCTTGAGACGCGGTTAACGCCTACACGATTTCCAATCGTGCTCCTTCGACCAACTCGGACATCTCTCCAAATGGTCGGAATGCAGGGATTCGAACCCTGGACCTCACGCTCCCGAAGCGTGCGCGCTACCAAGCTGCGCTACATTCCGATGAACCCCCACAAAGTGACTGTAGAAGCAGCAAATAACGGGAACCGCGGCAAGGCCGCGCAAGGTCTCGCTAAATGCTAAAGCATAAGTCTCGCCATGTTGCGGGGACCCCAAAAGGAATTGGTGCCGGAGGTGGGACTCGAACCCACAAAATCACGATTTTGAGATTGGTGAGATCCCAAAGAGGTGATGTTTGAGTCCTTTTCAACGACGAAATTTAATATATCAGGGTTTTTTAGATTTTGCAAATGTATTTTTTTGAAGTCCACGTCCACGTTTTTCAGACCAAGTTGTATGCACTCGTACGTCTGCCAGACAGGCGAGCCTGCTCCCCCTTTTTGCGCACATCTTTTCCCACACCAAACTCTTAGGGAAAGGATGAAAAAAATGCAATATGAAATCATTTGTGTCTCGGAGCAATCTGTTGTACGACCCCATGGGTTTAATCGGCAAAAATTCGATGAAGCAGTTGGAATGTTTTTGACCAACTGCCGATATCGTAATCTTTCCCCAGTCACTATCCAAGGATACCGCGATTATCTTAACGGACTTCGAAAAGATTTGGAAGATTGGGGACTTTCCATTTTTGAGTTAACACCTAAAGACCTGAGCCACCGAATGGTCAACCAAATGAGAGAAGTTGGGTGTGCCACAAATACAATTAACGGTCGCATTCGGACCTGCCAACAATTCTTTAAATTTCTTTGGAAGGATGGAATCACAGAAACTAACTTAGCTGCAAACCTTCGACCAATTCGATTTGAAAAGCAGATTATCCAAACCTTTACGGAAGAACAAGTTAAAGCCCTTCTTAACCAGCCAGATCGAAACACCTTTACCGGGTTACGGGATTATGTCATCATGCTGATCTTCCTCGAAACCGGAGTTCGAGTCGCAGAAATGGCCAATATGAAAACCTCGGACATTAATTGGGAAGATCAAACAATCCGAATTCCTACGGGCAAAGGTCGGAAGTTCCGAATTGTTCCAATCCAACAAACCTGTATTAGGGAATTAAGAAGATATATGATAGAGCGCGGAAACCAAGGCTGTGACAACCTTTGGGTTACAGTTTTTAACAAACCCTATACCCGATACGGAATTATCGATATGGTACGAAGATACCGAAGACGGGCGGGTATAAAAGGGGTTGCAGGCTCGTGCCATACATTTCGGCATACCATGGCCAAGTTTTTCCTAATAAATGGAGGAGATATTTTTACTCTCCAATCCATTTTAGGACATGCCACCTTGGAGATGACTCGACAATATGTTGAGCTGTTTTCTTCAGATATTCATTACCAACATGCGAAATGCAGTCCTATTGAGAATCTGGTTGCAAACGGCGGAAGTTTCGAAGAAAGTGAGGGAGAGTAAAGATGACTCTACAAACAAGACGTCGAAAGAACACCCTCACGACTTCTAAAACTGCCAATTCTATTCTTCCACAGAAAGAAATTAAACTCGAGGAAGTAGTCAAGTCCTTTGTGCTGGATTGCCGGGCACGAAACCTTTCCAGCCGTACAATTCAGTTTTATCAAGAGGTTATTGGCTGTTTACAGAAGACTTTCCAGGAGCAAGGACTAAAATTTGATGTTACAACGGTCACCCAGAAAGATTTGAAGCATCACTTTATCGGGTATATGTTAGAAAAAGGAATTGCGAGTAACACGGTTAATGGCAGGATAAAGGGGTGTAAGGCATTCTTTAAATTTCTGTTTCAAGAAAGATTTATATCCGACAACCTCGCCGATCAACTGGAATTGATCAAAGCCGAAAAGAAGATGATTCAAACCTTTACAAAAGAGCAGGTTATTCAACTTTTAAACCTACCGAACCGGGACACCTTCACAGGATTACGTGATTACACAATTATGCTTATTCTTCTTGAGACTGGGATGAGGCTAAGTGAATTAGTAGCCCTTACAGTAAGCGATGTCAACCTGAAGGAATTTGAAATTCGTATCCTCTCCGGGAAGGGGCGTAAGGCGCGGCGGGTTCCGATTCAAAAAACATGTACCCAGGTATTAAAAAGATACCTTCTAGAACGAGGAGATGTAGAAACCGACGCACTATTTATCAATATAGACAATGGCCCCTTACATCTCCGAACCATACAGGATATGATTAGCTCCTATGGTAAGGCGGCTCAAATTACCGGGGTTCGCGTATCACCACACACTTTCCGTCATACAATGGCGAAATTTTATATTTTGAATGGCGGTGACGTATTTACCCTACAACAAATTTTGGGCCATACAACCTTAGACATGGTTCGATATTACGTGGAACTGTTTTCATCTGATATCAAGAAACAACACCAAAAATACAGTCCCGTCGAAAACATGACTCGGCGTCGCAATGTAGTATAATTCAAAGGGTTGACATTCATAAGTCACTTAGACTGTCGGAATTCCCGACAGTCTAAATTTTTAAGTATTCTTTCTTACTGTTTTTGACAAATGGGTTAAACGAAAGAAGATGCATCAACGGAATTGATCAGTTTTACACCGTACCCCAGAACAAACTGAATAGCAAAAAGGGGGCAAAAACTTTATGAACCTCAGCTTTTCCTGAAGGCCCTCGTATCGAAAAGGGTGATGTTTTCATGTTTCAGTTTTATGACGCGAACACCTCGAACGTCAGCCAAAACGAATTGTTGAGCAAAGAACAGTTTTGCTTTTTCATGGAAAAATTCGGAAAAATAAATGAGGATTTTCGATTGATTCACGTCGAGCGGTCTGATTGCCACAATTCCATTCTAATCATGTACATCAGATTTAACGAAGAAATCCGTACGTAATGTATCGACGGAGTTGCGACTTTGACACTTCTAACCCCTCTGTCCGCGCCCTTTCTAAGAATTCTTGACGATTCATAAACCACCACTTCCTTTAGTTCCATAGTAGTCAGGAGCTTGTCCCAAAACAACGGGTCGAAAGTGTGCAGGTGTAAATTTACAGACATGTCAACAAGAACAAGAATTCCGAACGGTTGGCGATAACAAAAACCTTTGGTGCCCGACCATTACTAAAAAGCAGGACCAAATCTTTTTTTGTAGAATTATGGAAGTATACGTAACTGCACTCGATCGAAGGTGATATGCATGCAAAACTTACCCATTAGGCTCAATTTCTTTGCTTTGTCTAACCAAGAGTTCTGCTTTACATTGTACCGTCAAAAATTTAACGGACAGCCCAAACAAGATGGTTTCTACAAAGCGAAACTTCCAACGGATAATTCCTTGGAAACATATGAGGATTATTATGTGACTACTGTTCCAAAAGACGGTTTCGAGCGTTTCGTTTGCTTGGGAGATTTCAATACACACTTGACCGTCAAACTTCTATGGGACAGTTTCTTGACGAAAATAAGAAAATCTCTGAATCAGGATGAATACGAAGTGGATGACCGCCGCTTTTCACGAAAACTGGCGGTTGTTATTGGCAGACACCCTGAAGGAAATGAAGTTGTAGAAATGGAGCCTTATTACTTGAAGTCAGAACGCAAGTTTGGTTTCTTAGTCGATTTTGCGTTTCATCGTGCAATAGGTGTTCCTTATTCACTTCGAGTACAACAATTAAGTTTGAGTGTGAAACACAATTATCGTGCAAACTTTGACTTTTATAATGACAAATACGGAAAAATTGAAACATTTAAACGCAAATTCAAAAGTCGTCTTTTTCCTTTTTCAATCGAAGAGCAAGATTATGACATCGAAAACGAACTCTACCTGTTGCCCTCACAACTTTTAAAAACCAAGACTTACATTTTTGAAAACGGTGAAAGCAATTCGCAATTTCAAGGATTGAAGACTAAAGGTCCGTTTGCCAAAGTCGAAGGAGATCCCCTGTTCGTTTTTGTATTTGAACCCCATCAACGGGATCAGGCAAACGACTTGTATTCCGCTCTCGTAGGAAAGGCGTATCCCGGAACTTTTCCGGGTATCCAATCGATGTTTAATCTGACAATCAACAAAGATAACGTACTACGCATCCTGATCCCTTCATTATCTAGAGATGATTTAAGCAAAGTGGAGTTTGAACTTGAAAGGATTATCAATTCGAACAAAGATAAAAAAATCGCAAGCTTTTTCATTATTAACGAACAAGAAAAAGAATCTGATTCTGAATTCTCCCCTTATCATTACCTAAAATTCATTTTCACTCGAAAAGGAATTCCTCTTCAGACGGTTCGTTTTGAAAAAATTACTGGCAGAGATGGTTTGAAATGGTCCGTTGCTAATATCGGGCTCGGACTGTTTGCAAAAATGGGGGGAATCCCTTGGAAGGTTAAACCCAGTAATGAAAAGTGTATAATTTTTGGACTGGGTTCCGCCCACAAAATCGGCGAAGATGGACGAGTAAAAAAATATTTCGCTTATTCTGTTTCCATGGATTCAAGCGGGGTGTATAAGCAAATTAACGTTCTAGGCGATGCTGAGAACAAAACCCAGTACATTGAGCAATTGAAAGAAAATATCAAAAACGTTATTGATGAAAACATACCTCTGGAAGTTGAGAAATGCGTAATTCATTTACCTTTTAAGATCAAAAAAGAAGAAATGGAATCGATCCAAACCGGGGTACGGGAAGTTTCCGAAAGTCATCGTGACATACAATTCCAATTCATTAAAATTAACACCGTAAATAAATTCTTCGGATATGCGGAAAACAACAGCAAAGTTCCTTATGAAAGTTCTTACGTCCAACTAGCACCAAATGAATATTTAGTTTGGTTCGAGGGGCTTCACTATGGAAAAGAACTGGTTAACAAACGTTTTGGAAGCCCTGTTCATATCGAATTTTTAAACAGCAAAGATTTGCCAAACGAGGAAAAAAGAAAATATTTGCAAGATATCATCAACCTTTCAGGTGCAAATTGGCGAGGTTTTAACGCGAAGTTGTCCCCAATCTCCATTTTCTATCCCGATTTAATTGCGAAATTTATTGCTGAATTTCAGGAATTGGATTCGGATAATAGCATTGATATTACAGGATTTGAAGCGCCTTGGTTCCTGTAGATAGGAGATAGTAATAATGAGTATTAATACGAATGATGTTATTTTCTTAATAGGTGCCGGATGCAGTTACGACGCTGGTATCCCAACTGCGACTAAGATGATTGACGATATAGAGATTAAGCTTCTTAACGACCGGGACGAGTGGAAGGTTCACAGAGATTTGTATTTTTATATTAAGAGTGCCATTCTATACTCGGAAGGTATATTTGGGAAATTTAATATCCTCTTTAGTATTGAAAAATTCGTAAACGTCTTGACCGAACTTCGGAAAAAAGAAAAAAACGTGGTTTATCCTTTCATTGCGAACTGGAACAACCGTTTAATAGATCTTGCCGGTCAGAATTTTGACAATATCGAAGCATTGAAAAAATTGATTACCAAGCAATTGATCAACTGGGTCAAGAAGGATGATTATAGACAATCTGAATATTATAAGTGCTTTTATGAGTTCCAGAAAGAACTGGAACATCCTTTGCGAATCTTTTCGTTAAATTACGATCTTTGTTTTGAATCAAATAAGCCACAGGACACCACAGATTTGCTTGAATTGGGATTTGATAATAACAACGTATGGAATAGTGCCCGCTTCGAAGAAGAACACCCTGACGTAAATGCAGCAATATATTTGTATAAGCTACACGGCTCCATTACCTGGAAACGAGATCGGGATCACGGTAACATCCTGAAACTATCAGCGCACCCAGAAGAAGAACCGGATCTGATTTTTGGAACAGACGCTAAACTTCAATCCATCGATCCGTACCTGTTTTACGTTTACGAATTTAGGAAATATTCTCTCCAGAGTAAAGTCATACTTGTTATTGGATACAGTTTCAGTGACCATTACATCAACAACCTCATCAAACAATCTTTACAACACGATTCAAATCGGATCTTAATATGCGTAGATATGAAAGATGGTGATTCCGTTAGGAATGATATTGTAAGAGCCCTAGAACTGACGGATGCTTCTCAAATTGTTGTTTACTCTAAATCAGCAAGAGAGTTCCTTGAAGAGAATTTGAATGCAGAAGAAATTTCAAGACACATAAGAAAAACCGAAGAAGAAGTGTTTTAAAGTTTGAAAAGACAAGTCAGTATATATGGAGTGCCGTTTATGGCTAACAAACAAAATAGTAGATGTTACGATAATACGCTACACCGCTTTTATATTGAGCGTTTTGCAAAAATAGCGATTTTACGATAAACGAAAGAAAAAGATCCATTGTAAGGAATTCGTTTCACTTTCATTCTTTAAAGTCCAACAGTGAAATGGGCATACCTGCAGAATTCTCAGGTTTGGACTGATTCTTAAGCAGTTTGTTTCTTTGATTTCGCTTTGCAAATGGCTAACGCTGTTGCCAGCAGTACAATCATACACATGGGTTTTGACTTTCTCAATGCCGCCCACATGGACATCATTTGCCGTAAGAAACTCTTTCAAGCGTGAGTTGCAACGCTCCCCCGCAGTTCTTTCATTGTAAAGAAGTTTCCAATTCTTCGTATCTCGGTGGGGATTACAAAACCGACGGATATCATCCTTGATGTTCACCTTCACTACCATCCCATAGTTGGAAGAGGAACACCAAGACGTTCCATGTGGACAATCGACTTTGCCAACCGCATGTGGGCAGCGGAACTTCAGCCAATCTCCGGTGGTCCCCCAATACGCCATCTCGTATCCCATGGAACAACGAGGAGTTCCACGGGAGGAGAAACCGGCTGGCGGTTCTTTCTCATTCCGAAGATTCAGAGGAATGATTGCTTGTGCTTTGTGAACACGAGCGGCTTGATAATTCTTGAGTTGATCATACCCGGCATCCATGATGAAATACTTCACATGTTGTTGAGATTGCTTGACAACTTCGTCCATAAGTGGCGGTGCCATATCTCCGTCATTGACATGAGCCGGTGTGACATCTAGGGCAACGGGTAATTCGCTCTTTGTATCCACCGCGAGGTGAATTTTGTAACCAAACCATGTAATTTTGTTACCAAACGAGTCAAACTTCGCACCCCAGGGGGCATTACCAGTGTCCTGACAGCGGGATTTCGGCTGCTTCTTCTCATACGCCTTAATGCCTGTCGTGTCAATGGCAATCTTGCTTCCGTCGATGATCCCTTCGTTGCGGCACTGTTGAACGAGATCGAGAAAGAGTTTTTCAGCGAGTTTCTTTCTTACCAGTTCGCTAAACACACGACTCAAAAAAAGTCGAAATGGAGGGTGCAGGTTTATCCATCCGAAACCCGCATTGATAACGGAAACGCAAGTCGGTATCCAGCCGATGATGTAGTGCCGTAAATGTCGAGATTCCTTCCAACGGGGCTACTAAGAAAGCGCGTAACAACGCTTCTCGACAAATTTCCTCAGCCCCTTGGGGTGACGGACTCCTCAATTGCTTTGCGTAATAATGCAGAAAAGAAAATTGGTAATCGATCTTTGGACTCAATTTTTCGCCAGTCCTCAAAGGAAAACAAGGTTTCTTGGAGAATATACAAAGTGACTTCCCTCCAGTTGGGTTTTCTTGTTTAGTCACTTGAAAACTTCTCCAATTTGGGGTGAAGTCCTTTTTTTATCCTTGAAAAGCCTCGTGGGACAAGGGGTTAGGAAACTGCAAAATGCTCATATTATTAAAACACTTTACACTACTACCTGCATCGGGGAGATGATTCCGGAAGCCGGGAGGGAGAGCTCTTCCTAGGTATGGCTACTTCCAAAGATATATGGTTAAGCTGCGTTGAATTCCTCTTATTTTAAAGAGACTCTGGAATTTTTCGGGGATACATAGTAGAATGACCGGCTTATTTAATATAATCCATGCGATTGGCTAATCTGACAATGCTTTGTGTCTTTGGGCTTCCCATTCCCAATCTACTTTTCGTCCATCAAAGTACTGAACAATCTTGTCCACGATAGGCCGAAACTTCGCCGAGGGGAGGGTACCATCCCAGCCACGATCATAGTTGGCTAAAGCGTCTTTTAAGCTGTCCCCTTTTTTCCTGTAGATAGTCAGAGCTGAGATTTTTCCATCATTAATCCCGTACTTTGATGGAGCTTCAAAGACTCTTACGTAGACATAATATCCATCAACTTCTCCTTCGTACCAAGTACCACCAAATCTACTGGGTTTTTTTAAAAATTTCATTGCGCCACCCCGTTTTTTTCTTTTGTTCATTTTGATTCAATCCCGATTCAATTTAGTGTAGATGTCAAGTAGAACGGCTTGTCCTAGGGGGCCTCACGTTAGTCTTTCCAACATATAACCCCTAATTACAAACCCTCCTTTCAGCCCCACAAGATTGTGCATTAAATCGGACAGGCATTTTCAGAATTTCCGACTTCTGTTGATTTGACGGTTCGGTAGTTTGAAGAAGATGCATTATCACATCACATTCCGACATTTTTGATTCTCCTTTCTGAAAACTTGAAATTATGATATAGCCGATTCAGTAAATTGATGGGCCTGCTCCTCTTTTCAGCCAATCCCTTGTAGTAAAAGTCCGTTGTAATCCAAATACCTGATCAAAACAAATAATTGAAAGGCAACGCCTTGTTTAACCCTTGATCCCATTTACACATCCAACTCATTCCTCATCACTAAGATCCTGCAAGAGGGCGTTTCCGTTTTTATCTTCGCAGGTTTCCCATTCATCATCGAATAACCATTCCCGCATTCCTGCAAGTTTTCTTCGACTTTGGGGATTTCAGACAAAGGTTCTTGATAGTAGGTCTTACTCATTCAAGGAGAGTACTTCTATAACGAATATCAGGAACCGTCTCCTCACCGATTTTCATCACATCCATTCCTCGGGAGTGATTTTTATTGTGCGAATCTTGACTCCACCCTTTTTGGCCAGTTCTTCAGCCATTTGAATCGCTTTGTTCCGTCCCGGAATACCACAGAATGCGGAGTTTCCGAATAAAGAATCGCTCGGTAGATGATTAAAGTGAACATCGAAAAAGTTGTCTCCATAATCCAAGATTTCGACTACAACTTCATTTCTCGGGGCGATCTGTTCATCAACTTTAATGTACTTGCCAATTTGTTCGACTTGCATCTTGAGTCCCTCTTTCTGTTCTTTTGATCGAGAAACCTTTTTTCCCTCCTAGCAAACTTCAATCGCAATTTTGGTTTTCCTTTACCTTTCCTCATTTGTCACAAACCACCGTACACTTTCGGATATAATGGAGTTTTTCGTTCCCACTTAACCCTTCGGGATAGCCCTCAATTTTGATGACAATAAAAAGTCCTCCACAGGAACAGAGAAACATCTTGTTAACCTCACAAATTTTCGGTATAGCTATTTAAACTATGCTAGACCAAACCAATGTCTTACTTATCAAACAGTGTCCTCACTATCAAAAGCGCCTTATTTCTTCTTAACCGCTAGTCTTCTATGGACTTCGTGAATCTCTGACTACCACTTATCTTTCAAATCGGAATTTCGCCCTACTAGGTGCTCCAAATGTTCTACGGAAAGTCGTCCAAATCTTCCAAGACCGTTTCGACCGCTTTGAATGTTTGGGCAGCGTATCGTTCCACTTGGTCGCGAAGATAGGGACCCAAATGATGCATGTCTAACCATCCCATACTTTCATCTCCTTTCTCCCCAACGTGAGCCAAGCTTACCATCGACACGCGAGGCCATCAACTCACATCGAAAACTAGAGCTAAACAAGACATAAATTATGAATTATTGTTTTGATGTTCATATGGATAACAAAAAAATTCTGATCGCCACTTCATTAAGTTTCTTATTTAGTCGGTAGAATTCGAGAGTGAATTCTTAGAATAACGATATAGGTGACGCATGGGTGAGGCTTTGGTATGCTGCAGTTTTTTTTCGGGTTTCCAAAGATTCACATAGACTTTTACCATGTCCTGCGTCGTATGACCCAAGATTTCTTGTAAACTAAACGGGTCGCCGCCGTTTAAAATATAGAGTTTCGCAAATGTATGGCGCAGGGTATGAGGGCTGATTCGTACTCCAGTAAGCCCCGCCTCTTGTCCATAATCTTTGAGAAGTTGTTGGAACGTACGAGGCCGAATGGGTTTACCGTCGATAGTGACAAAGAGAATATCGGTCGCAAGTTCCCCGCGTATCCGGATGTATTTCATAAGCACTTTTCGTACTTCGTCACTAAAGGGAACATCCCGAGGTCTCCGGCTTTTGCCCAATACCTCCGTCAAAAAGCAGCGTTTCAGATCTACTTGCGGCACTCGTAACCTTAAGATTTCTCCGAGCCGGAGTCCAGTATCGATCATCAAAGCGAGCATCGTATAATCCCGGTATCCGGTGAACTTCTGCTGATCCGGCTGGGCAAGCAGCGCCACTACCTGTTCTTCCGTAAACGACGGTATGACGGGTTTGTGTCCACTCCTTATTTTCAGATGATAAGTCGGATTTTCGGTAATCCACCCTTCCCGCTGCAAAAAAGAAAAAAACCGTTTCAAAGTCTTGATCCGGTTGTTAATTGTAGTCAGTGCATATTTTTTGTGCTCCGCCATATACATAACAAAGTGTGTACGGATGGCTTCGACCGATACACCTGTAATTTGCGCCATAATCCCCTGCTCCTGGAGCAGCCTTTTATAAGCCCCCAAGTTTTCCCTTTCGTACTCTACGGTTCGGGCAGAGGCAGTCTCCGATTGTTTGGCACGCAGGTACAACTCCACGGCTTCCTCCCAGGTCAAATGTGTGCCAGAACCATGATACATTTCCGGATCGTACAGGGTATTCGATCGCCGACGAGACTGGGGGGACTCCTCACGGCGAAACGGTACAATGTGTCCCGACATCTTACTTCCTCCTTCCTTAAAACTTGCTTTATTTACACTGTTTGATCCAATTCCCCTAGGTATCAGGTGCTCAAGTTGCTCAAGTTAAGAAAAACGGCTTTGTTACTTTCCGCTACTCAAACTTGAACTTATTGAGAGTCTCAAAAAAACGGGAGTCTTAAAGCCCGCCGCCTTGACAAGTGGCACATACGGTCAATTCGGGATTTTGTTCATATCCTTTACGGCTTTTAATCCTGTTTTCCTTACACTTGCGGCATAAAACCATAACAAAATTCGGGTCTCCGTGTGTCAAATCCAAATACGCCTTTCGATATAAATCAACCCCATTGGGTTCTCAAATCCTTTCTGCACTCTACTTTTCATTGTAAAAGTGGAGATTTGTAGAATTCTCTCTTCTGCAGCCTCACGAATTTCTCCGATTTCGAATGGAGTACTGAAACTCTTCCCCTTGCCGTAATTCAGTGATCCCTTTTTGCCGAAGATAGTCCTCGAGATTTTCCCGGTAGACTCGGGCGCATTGACCATTACTCTCACGAATTACCAGATACTCGTCACCAAAAGCATCCTTCTTTCGGCTGATCAATTCGGCCACCGTCATTTCAGCTTCCTCTCCTTTTGCAATTTCGCCATACACCGCCGATCGGCTCCTTTGCAAAGGGAAGAGGCCCCTCAAATGAGGAGCCCCGATTTTACTTAATCATTCATACAATCGTACTTTTGGTGGAGCGGGCGGTGTAGCTGCCGGCGGCAGAACCGCTTGTACTGTTAGAGAACCAGTGACACCCTTGTATCGTGCCGTGATTGTAAAGGTTCCTTGATTATCCGGTATAAAACTGGGACCGTTACTCCAATTGGCAGCGTTCGTAATAGAACGACTGGTTCCATTACTATAAAAAGCAGTTGCCGTAAACGAATAGGTTTCACCTGCTACTAAGGAAGTCGGCCCGGAAACTGCAATTCTCAATACGTATGGAGTAGGAGGAGTCGGGTTGCTGGGACTTGAGGTATCATTGCGACCTCCGCTTCCGCTTGAACTGCCGGAGTTGCTAGATCCCCCCTTGTCCTGCTCCTGTTGTGGAGAAGTAATTTTCACAACCCCGCCTCCCCACTCTCTGTTTTGAGAGGTAGCCCAGTCAACACGATTCCCACGTGATTCGTTATCCTTCCGGACCGGGGTACTGTCAACATATGTGTGTCCTTCCCCATAAATATCCCCAAACCCGCTTAATTTACCGTCTTTGAAAATCGGTACCGTCATATAGGTATTCTTCATCCCATCTCGTTGATCCGCGTTAAATTTTGGAATACTTGCTCCTACAGCTTCACTGACAGTACCATCTGTGGGGATCAGCCTTCCTTTTCCGTTATCCTTCGCCTGCGTGACATAGCTTGTACCATCCCTCTTGACAACTCGCACCTTATTTGGCCCTTCATAATGGACGATTCGCCCATCCGGCAACGTATAATCCGCATAAGCCACTCCGGCAAGGAATAAAAAAACGAGCGTGAATATCCACGCCCGCTTACGAAGCTTCTTTTTCATTTGGTTGTCATCCTTTCTTTTTATATTTTTTCAAAACCTGTTCGAAACGTTTCCCCAGCTCCTGCTTATGAGCTGTTACCTCTTCCTCTTTCATGGATTGAATTTCCCGCCAGAAAGGATCATCACTCATTTCTTCCCAAACAATCCCGTCAATGCTTCTAACAATGGAACCTCCGCCAAAAACATTGAACAATACCCAAAGGCTTTCTACCATATCTTCTGGTGGTTGGTTAGCGAATCCCACTAGATTCCCTGCCTTGAGATAGAATAAATGGTGGATTCCCTCTTTTTGTGACAATGGTTGTTTGGATTCCAGAGTTTTTACGAGTTCTGCATTCGGTGTCTCCTTTGTCGGAACATTCATGATTCGCAAAAACTGAACTTTTCCGGGAGATGCTTCCTGAAACACTTCATTTAACGTCTCTACGGCATCTTCCTGTCGGGGATTGTCGTAGTTTCCGGTATATTCGAAGGCATAGTAGGTGCCGCTTTCATCAATATATTTAAAACTTAGCTCACGGCTAACAATCGGTTCCTGAAAATTAGGCATAGGCCAGTCCTTCTGATTGGGAGATGGCACCACGATTGGAAAATCTACAACCGCCCATTTGCGATTGGCCTGACGTTTTATCACAATTATAAATGGATCGGTCTTCTGCATATACCATTGTCCATCCATCTTTTGGCTAATTCCCAGATACCAGGATACTATGGCAAAGTCGTTGTTAATATATTTTGGATAAAACTCCCCCTTCCAGACCCAAGGACCTGAAATATCAATTTGTTTCATCGAACGAGCCGCCATCAGATAGGTTCGGTATTGTTCAATCGCACGGTCACTGGCAAAGGATTTCAAATCTGACAAATCGAGCGTATCCCTTTTTTGGGTGAATGCCTCTTCCCAGCCGGCATCAATAAACATATCCGCAGCTATTCCCGGTTCCCACGCGCCAATAAATTTATCAGATGCATACGGACTTTTCGGCTTATTTACCTGAAGCGTATTTAATAGCATCGTAGCGGCCTCAGCCCGTGACGCCTGTCTTTCGGGACCAAACGAGCCATCAGGATACCCGCTTAAGATCCTGTATCCCGCCGCTCTGGAATTATCCTGATAGTATGGGTGACCGATCGAAACGTCCGAAAATATTTTCTCCATCGTGGTTTTCTCTCCGTAGCGGTCGGCTGCTCTTGCTGCCATGCGGGCAATTTCTTGTCGGAGAATCGGTTCGTTGGGTTTTAATTCTGCTCCGTAATCTCCTTCTTTTAGCACGCCCATGTTCCATAGATGTGAAACAGGCAGGTAATACCAATCCTGCTTGTCCACATCTCTGTACGGAATGGCAGCTGAAACCTCTTTACTGTCCCCAATGGCGTTGCTTAGAGCAGTAATAAACTCAGCCCTTGTGATGGACTCGTCCGGATGAAAGGTTCCGTCAGGATAACCAACAAACAGCCGTACGGCGGATACAGTATTGATCGTGGCTTCCGCCCAATGTCCCTGACTATCCGGAAAGACAGCCGTTTTTGCGGAAGCTTTCCCTGCCAAAGAGGGAGAGAATCCTGTCAGCAAAAGCACCAGGCTAAGTGTCAAAATGAGGTATTTTCGCATTCCATTTTCCTCCTTTTCCAGAAGGTTCCTTTTTCATAATTTTAACTCTCTTTACGAATCAAATCCACCTGTTGATCGAACATGAAACGGCCAAGGGGCAATCCCGGGATATCCCAACGATTGCAGGAACTTGCTTGTTAAGGGGAGCGGCACCTCCGCGCGAGCATCAATCAGAAACCGATTGCGGCTCACTTTTTCATATAGAACCGAATGCAGGGTGACATCACGAAGAATCGGCTTTTGTTGAAGATTCCGATGAAAGGTTTGCTCCGATTTCCTCTTTGCCAATGTTTCATCGATTTCCGGAATCCAATGATTGGGGCGCCCCCAGCGATCCCAGCTATCTGGAACCATTTTGATTTGAAGAGCGCCAGCCATCGCAGCCGCATCTTCCACGTTTAACAATTCATAGCGGACCGCCACCGCATAGCCGACATCGACAGACAGGCAGATCGTGCCCGCCAACACAAAGATCAGAAGGACTTTTTCCATTAGGATCCCCACTCTCTGGGAAACGAAGATGTTGCGTGAAAAGGGATTGTATCATCAATGGCAATCCCAAACTTTTTCAACGAGAAAGGGAATTGAAAGCGGTAATAGACCGTTACGGTCGAGTATTCCCCGTCCCGAAATTGGATCCGTACATCGCGTGAGGCTTCAAATTCCGGGTTCGTTGTGGAAATCGCCCCTGCTTGCAGTTCTTTTCGGATAGCCTCAGTCACACGTCCGGCATCCTCAACCCGCGCCGCCGTTCGGGCTCCAGAGGCGGAGGCAGAGGAGACCACTTGATAGGCATGAAAAAACAAAGCTGCATTAGACAACAGGAGCACTCCAATCAATAGCAAAGGGATCGTCAAAAAGGCATGTTCCAGAAAAACGCTTCCGCGTATGTCCTTCCAAAACCGCCGCATGGTCAACCTCCTCTCCACAGTAAACTCCCTACAGCCAACGCTAGCGGCAAACCATAGGGAACGCCCGTTTTTCGTATGGGCATTTGCTTTCGCCAAGCCGCAAAAACGGCTAAAGGGATCGAGTATACGGCTGCCCAAAACCAGATGCCCAGCAGTGCCCAGGGTCCCCAAAGCGACCCGAAGGACATCATCAAGCGAACATCGCCTCCTCCCAACCACCCCCTTTGATAAGGAATCAGGAGTAAACTGGCTACCAGTATTCCGGTAAAGGATTGAAGAAATCGATCCGTGAAAATAGAAAGGAGGAATCCCGCGACGATCCCCCCTATCGTTAACCAGTTTGGAATGGTCCTAGTTTTCACATCCGTCCAAGCGCTTAGGCCCGCCAACAATAGTCCCAGTGTATCTGTGATTGGAACCACCGGCCTACGCTCCGATCCGGGAAGACCACCAACTCTTCAATCCTTGAATGATGGTGGTAAACAAATCAATTAAAAGAGGGCGTACGGTCCATATCACGCCCCCGATTACAATCGCCAACACCATATACTCCCAGAACTCCAACCCGCTGCGATTCTGGAAAAAGCTTTTTGACCATAACCAGACCTGTTTCCACTTTTTTCCCTTTGTCATTCTGCCAACCTCCCAACACTTATTTCAAACGTTCATAAAACCAGTAGGCCTTTGTATAGGTACGTACCCCTTTCTGTACCGGGATCCCAACCGTCGCTTTGCCATTCCCGTTCCAGCCCTTCTTATTGGCTGTTCGGATAGCAAGTTCGTCTGCCTGACTACCGTATATCTCCTCTCTTGTCCCCTCAATGGATACATATAGCCCTGCCATCGCATTGATGGGATTTACATAGCGGGCCTCAATCACGTGCATGATGGATCACCTCACAGCTGCTTCAATGGATCAAAAAACCAATAGATTTTGCTCTACATCCTCTGCTGGACCACTTGATCCCGACGGTTTTTCTCCCCTTCCCATTCCATCTCGCCTTCACAAGCCGTCTGTATGACCAGTCAATCGGCCCCCACGCTTGGTTCTTCCTTGGTTCCCACGATCTGTACCACCAATCTGCCGCGTTCCCGACTTGGGATGGGATGAAAGTACCCACATAGCAAACAGGCAAGGATCCCAACTCGTCAAAGGTTTCTCGTCGTCGTACAGCAAACGATAATTTCAGTAGCTTAGGTATTGCCCCGCGCTCCTTATCAATTGATAGAAAGAACGTTTCACATAGGGAGGTTTTGTTTCAGTGATTCCAGCATCACGACAAATCCCAGAATGAGGATCGGAACAAAAATAAACAACAGCACCACAAAGAAGAGACGAACCAGAACGTCTTTGATCTCTTTCTTCGCCCGTCGCTGATAATCCCGATCCATATAACCTTTTAGATTTCGTAGTTTCTCCGCCATGGCCTCGGGTCCATACCGATCCCCGTCCACCAGGACACGCACCCACTGGTTCATTTCCCGTACCTGAAGCCGCCTTGCACTTTCAAACAAGGCTTCCCGGAATGGACGTCCGGCTTGAATTTGCACCAGCAGGATCTGGGATTCTGTTCCTAACGTCCCTTCAGCCCGCCGCAACACATCAAGCAAGGTGGTTTGAAAATGCAGACCGCTTTCCAAGAGAGGAATCAAAACGGCAATTCCTTGCCGGACCTGTTTCCGCACCTCCCTTTGCCGACGTTGGATATGGCCCCGTATCTTGAATAACGGGAAACAAAATCCGGTTGCCGCAAAAAAGAACGGGGCAAACATCCCTCCTTGTACCGGCAAAATAAGCCCCAGAGTCCCCAGCAAAAGGAACATCAGAAACTGGCGGCTACAAAAGGAAGAAACGGTTTCTTCGTTGGGGCGGCCTGCGGCATCCATTTGGCTTTCGATCCACTGCAGGTATTGTTTGGGTAAAAGACGACAAGGCAGGTTTTGAAATTGATCTTTCCATGATTCAGACTCTTCCGGTTTCATTTCTGGAGAGGACTCTTGTTTTATTTGCCTCCACAAACCCCAAAGAACTACCAACAACAAAAACGGCAGTAGAACCCAGATGGCCATTCACCTCCTTCACACGGTTCCTGCAAGAGATTTCTCACCCATTTATAAGCCCTTAAGTAAGTTTCCGTATCAAAATCGGCATTCAAAACCTACAATTCAAAGTTCTTGCCGTTTAGAACCTGTTCGAGAGCCTTTCGTAGTGCCGAGTCACTCGCGATTAACACAATTTCCTCTTTCTCACGCCCCACCAAATCCGCTACATCCCGGCGGAAATTAATTGTAAACGAGACTGCTGAGAATCAAATTGACCATTTTACTTCTTTCAATCGTCACTCTTTTCATTTCCTACACCCCTAAGCAAGGCCATTTGTTTCTTTCACAATCTCACTTTTCGCCCACAACTTCCCTTGTTTCGTCATGGCTCCTTATACATCCAATTTTGAGACCATCCGCAATGAAATTCCCAGTCCGGCCAACACCGTTAAGGTGGCTCCGATAAACAGCGACACAAACCATCCTGCTGCAAATAACGGAGAAATCGTCGGCCAAAACCAAACCAACAGTCCGAGCATCAGCAAGGGCAGGAGGTAGGCGGACAACCGATACATGCCGGTCTCGGTCCGTAAATCTGCTAGTAGTTCTTCTTCCTCCTCCCATTGGGCTGCCAGATCATCCAACGCATCCGCCATGTCACCGCCTTTTTCGGCCACCATCTCAACCAAGGTGGTAAGAATCTTGAGAGAATCAATCCCCGTCCGCTCAGTCATCCGTCGAAGGGCTTCTCCTTCTGCCGAACCCAATCGGATTTCTGCCTCCATCTGAATCAACATACTTTGCAGGGGTTCCGGTGTTTCTTCCTCTACACGGTGAATCGCCTCTACCCAGGGTCTTCCCATACGCAAAACGGTAGACAGTCCGCGAAGCGCTTCTTTCCATTGCAGGAAACAGCGGCGTTTCCACCACCATCGGTACAGGCGGTCAGCCAAAAACGGACCGCCAAGAGCTGCAAGTCCACCTACAATCATGTATACGTTTTCCCTATACATTTCCCAGGCCCAAAGACCGGCCGTACAAGGAAGGAAAAATCCTAACAGAATGATTCCCCAGGAGCGCACTGGATGCTGAGGAAACCAACGGTCCAATTGGTTGAACCAGCGGGATCGGCCCGCAGTTGTACCAAGCAGAAACGATCGGAATGCAAAGCGTTTCTCTTGTTTCCTCCACCACCATGCATAGATCGCCAACCAGAGAACAATCGTAACCCCCAACCCGGTCATGCGGTTGCGCCTCCTTTCAAAGGAACCTGGATTCCCCATGCCTGAAACTCACTGGCCAGGCTTGGACTTATGCCTTTAAACGTCAGCTTGCCAACGGGAACTCCATGATTCCCAATCCCTGTTTGAACAAATTCAAAGATCGGTCGGGGAACAATCTCCTGATCCGTCCGCGTGACCTCGCAAATCGATTTTAGATAAATCTGATACCCCTGTTTTCCTTCGGCCCGTTCCATTTGGATTAGGATACGAATCCCCTCTGCCATCAGGTCGTCGACAACAGCGGCAGGCACTTCACCGGCGGACAGGCTGAGCATTTTCAGGGCGGACAAGGCCTGCTGCGGACTCCCTGCATGCACGCTTGTAATCACCTGATGTCCGGTGTTTGCCGCCCGCAGTGCATCCAAAGCTTCCGGTCCCCTCAATTCCCCGATCACCAAAACATCCAAGTACATCCGCATGGCTGCCCGCACATACTGACGAAGTTTGTATCCCTCCCCGTTCGGTCCGGGAAGGACTTCTTCCATGGAGATCACATACGGATGGTCCGGGCGCAGTTCCCGCTTCTCCTCCATGATCCCCACGATACGGTGGGGCGGCAGAAACGGCCGGGATAAAAAATGCTGGATCAAAGTGGTTTTCAACGAACCGGTATTGCCGGCAATCACCCAGGAGAGTCTCCGTTTTTGCACGGCATGCAGAAACTCGATAATTTCATCTGTCAAAATCCCCATTCGGCATAACTCGTCAATGGTTAAAAAGCGGGAAGGACGGCGGATGGTGATGATCGTTCCAGACGCCGTTTTCAAAGCATGCAAACGGGAGCCATCCGTCAGATCCAAATCCACCTCGTGCGTCGCCTCGTCGAAACTTCGTCCTGATTGGATCGCCAACCGATGCACAAACCGGCGGCAATGTTCCTCATCACGGAACCGCCGCTGCTCAAACCGCCACCGCTTTCCGTTTTGCGTAAAATGGATGAGACTCGGTCCAATCACCTGGATATCGGAAACCCCCTCCTCATGAAACAGTGGCTCCAATGGGCCATACCCGGTCATTTCCTGCAGCGTTTCCTGCAGCAGATGCTCTTTCTTTTCCCTCGTCCATTGCGGGTAACAGCTTTCAATCGTATTCAGGATCAATTTCGATAGGGCCTGTGTAGGTCTTCCCTCCTCACCCTGCTGAAAGTGATGAGGACGCAATTCACGATAGACATCCCGCAAAATGGTTTCCAATTGTTCACTCGGCGCAGCCGTTTGCACCGGTACGGTGGTGGCCCATTCCGGACGCCTGTTCCATCCCTGAAACCTCACGATTTCACCGCCTTGGGCAGCAGTGCAATCCGAACCTTAGCGCCGGAGGAGCGGATCGCATCCACATCGCGTACTTTTTCGGGGGGTATGGCTACCAGCATCACATCGTCCCGCTTCGCCAAAACTGGCGCTTCCACCACCACCCAGCTCTGTTCAGTTCCCTGGCGGATAAAACCGCTGATAACCACCTCGTCTCCCGCCTGTACAAAGGCAGAATCTGACGATTCCAAAGGAAGAGGCATTGCCACTTTTCCCCCTTGCCCCGAATAGAGCATCATCCCCGCCCAAGAATCGACCGGCAGAAGGTGCCCTTTTCGTAAAGGAGAACCCGGAAGGATCCCCATGGCCGTGTACTTTCCGATCGCTTCTTCTTTGGATTTGATGGCATCCTCTGGTACAGCGGAACGGGGAAGCCGATGGATTTCCACATCCGAGGCAGCCAGGGGTGTAAACTCCGTCAGTGCATGCGTGACCACGAGCACATTCACCTGATCCCCTCCCTGCAGTTGCCTTTGGATTTGGAACCCTACGAAGACGGCAAGAATCGCCGCCAAAGCAAACAGGAGCGTCGACCGTTTCCGCTGCCCTTTGAATTGGAAAAATCGGTTCACAGATTCTCCCCTCCGTTTCTTGGTTTTCGCATGAATGTGTTTCGGATCCGAAGCGTCCAGGGGCGGGGGCGGCTTTCCAACCCGATTCCCCATCTTTCCGCATACTGTTGTAGTTGCCGAACATACGGGGAGTCCGGTTGGGTCAAAGCGACACAGCGCCCGCTTTTGCCCTCCTGTTGCACCAACGGATCCTCCGGCAGTGCAATTGTTGGCTTCCAGGGAAGAAACTCCCCGATTTCCTCCAAGGAAATCCCCGCCGGCCCGGTTCGATTGAGAATCAACTCTACTGTGTGTTGTTCCTGCAGGACAGGCGTTACATAAGGAACCATCTTTCGAAGGTTTTTCACGCTGGCCGGTTCATCGGTTGTCATAAGCGCCACGCGATGGGCTTGTCCCAACATAAAACTCGTCAAATCGTCAAAGAAGGGCGAGGTGTCAATCAGCACCACCTGATACTGTTCTTTCAACCAGACAAACAACTGGGCAAGCGCCTCTTCCGTGATCCCCGAAACATCCATATAGGAAGTAGGGCTGGCCAGCATAAAAAATCCCGCTTCATGCCGAATGAAGCAGGATGCTAATTCTTCGGGATCTCCCAAAAGGCGTACGGCATCTGTAATGGTCCGTCGCGGGTGGATGTGCAGGATCGACAACAAGGTGCCCAAAAACAAATCCAGATCCAACACGGCAACGTGTACCCCGTGTTTGGCAAACAGTGCGGCCAAGTTCAGCAGAAATGTCGTTTTTCCGATTCCCCCTTTTGCCCCGTACACAGCCAGCACGGTGGCCTCTCCTTTCTGCGAAACCGAAGGGGGTTCAACGAATAAATTCGTTTCCTTAATCACTTCTTCCACCGTTTTTTCTACAGGCGGTCTCGGTGAGCTTGGTGATTTGGATTCGGATGCTGCCGGTTTTTCTGCTGCTGTACTTGCTCCCCACTTTTCTTCTATCCCTTGCTTGTCTGTCTTCTTTCTGCGCTGCGATAACGGCAGACCATCCGAAAGTGGGGAAGTAAGCTCCAAATCCTCTCGCTCATTCGATCGTGTGTTGCCCCTTTCACTTTGTTCCTGCAGTTGCTGAAGGACTTTTTCAACCGGCCAATCAATCAAGATCCATTTTTCTTGAAAATCCGCACCCTCTTCTTCTTGCGAAGTGGAATCCAGCAACAACCAGACGTCCCGTCCTTTGTTCCGCCAAACCTTTGCCAGCGTTTGCCACTGCCCATACGTAGTATCAAGCACAATCGGCAAATGATCCTTCACCTGGTTTTCCCGATGTATCACTTCGACCCGCAGACCGGCATTCCGCAAGTCACGAATCCAGTCGTGCCGTTCCTGTGGTCGAAATATCTGTAGTTTCAAAGACATCACCTTCTTACGAAGAGACAATTTCAAATCCTTCAAAAATCCCCTGGATGTAGTCCCGTTTATGATCTTGCATCCAGAGAACGGTTTCCGTATAGCCCCACTTTGCGGCATAGTACATCACGGCCCCGTAATCCAACATATTGGTGACTCCCGAGGACCGAACCGCTTCTAATCCATCAAACACCTTTTGCGACACCTGCACCATTACAAGTTCCCTCCTTCACTGGACTTTGGTCGGATCGTAGTTGGTGATAAACCATTCTTTGACCGTTTGGCGCCCCTCCGTTTGTCGGGAAATGCTGTATCGGGTTTCCACCGACTCCATGAAAAATGGAGCATACCACTCCCGTACCAAAGGATGGTCATTGATCGTAAGCAAAAATTTTCCTTTCACCTGACAGAGCAGATCCCGTAATCGTTCATGGTCTTCCTGTGAAAAAGGATAGAGGTAGCCGGAAAGTCCCAAATACGGAGGGTCGACATAAAAAAAGGTGTCCTCGCCGTCATATCGGGGGATCACCTCGTCAAAACTTCGGTTTTCAATGTAGACACCGCGCAGCCGCTCGTGGGCCGGACGAAACTTTTCTTTTGCCTGAGAGAAATCATAGGCCGGTTTCGATTTCGCATAGCCCCAATCGTTGCTGTTGTTATACTTGCCGCCAAAATGACTATACACCCGGTAATAAAAATCATAAGCCCGGGTCACCGGATCCCGCTCTTCCTCCCGCCGTCTCAAAATGCGTTCAAATTCATCACGGGCATACAGTGCCCATTCGAACCGTTTGACAAGTGCCTCCCAATCTTCCTGCAAAACGCGGAAAAAATTCACCAATTCACTGTTGATATCCGAAAATACTTCTATTTTTGAACGTTCTTTACCGAAAAGTACCCAGCCGCCTCCGCCAAAAACTTCCACATAACAGGAGTGATCCGGGATACGTTCAATGATCGCCTTTCGCAATCGGGATTTCCCGCCCTGCCAACGAATCGGACTGTTAATCACCCACTTCACCTCTCTTTAAAGATCGCAATCCGCGTTTCCAAAAACGATTCATCGTCAATAGTTTCATTTCCGATTGCTTTGAACCATCATCCAGGGCACGAACCGTTTTCATCTGATGCTTCTTCCTGTTTGCATCAGGAATAATGCGATGTACACGATATCAAAATCCGAACCTCTTCAAATCTTCCTCACAGATGAATTTTCGTGCCTGTACAAAAGAGGTTTGAATGACTCGTGCAGGATGATTTCGGCAAGCGGTAACAAAGCGACCTTGACAGTCCTTAGGTCCGTGTATCACTCCCCTCAGAACATACTCTTTCTCACAGATTGGACAGAAACAGAGATTGTCCCTTTCGATACTCACCGTGTTCACCCCAACCTTTTAAGAATCTTGTTCGATCCCAACGGCTACTCCATTTTTCCAATGGCTTTGTTTTTGTTTGTTTTCTTCTTTTGCAACGCATCTGCGATGCACATCGCTAACAGGTAGGCCATCCGGGGTGGAACCGCATTTCCCACCTGCCGGTACTGGGCGCTTAAACTCCCGTAAAATACAAAGAAATCGGGGAAGCTTTGGATCCTCGCACATTCTCGCACCGTAAACCTTCTCGGTTTGGAGGTGTTGGGATGAAAATGGGCACCGGCGAAGAGGGTCATGTTGGCAGTAATCGTCGGATTGGGTTTTTCCCAGACACCTATTTTTTGGCGTCCCTTGATCAAATTCGCTCTTGCAGGAAGCACCTGTTGAAGAATTTCAAACGGAATGACCCCCTGCGGGTTCGCATGCGACACCATCTTGAGAATCATTTCCTGCTCACGGGGAACGGGGCCGTGATTCGGATGAAGACCTGCCGCTCGATAGTGAGCCGTGACGGTCTTGGCAGGCTTGTCCCAGTCGGTTGCACGATTGGCCTGCTCGTACTTCCAATTCAGGTTGACATTTTGAAACAAGTGGCCCTGATGATTGGGGGGACTTCCCGGATGAGCCAGATCCACATCTTTGGCCAGGTGTGCTGTTATCGTCGCGCTTGGCTTCCCCCAGTCCATGATCCGGCAGTCGTATAATGAAGCACCCGTTCCGGCTTTTTGGAGCCGGTTCTCCATGGATTGCGTTCGCAGTTTTGTCAGATGGTGATTGGGCACTTCTGCCTCGTTTGTCAAAGGATCCGGAAGATCGCCGATCACATCCCGCAAAACCGGTCTCGTCGGATCCAGCACAGGCCATTGAAACTCCACCTTCAAATCCTGCCGGAAACCAATGATAAAAATTCGTTCCCGTGTTTGCGCCACACCATAGTCCCATGCGTTCAACAGCTTCCAATGCAGATGAAACCCCGCCTGCTGCAACAGTTCCATAATTGTGTCAAAATGGGGACGCTGCTTTTTACTCAGCATTCCCTTCACATTTTCCATGAGGAAAAACTTGGGCTGCACTTCTTTCAGAATGCGGGCATATTCATAGGGGAGCTGGTTTCTGACGTCGTGGGGATCCCGTTTTCCTGCCAGGCTAAATCCCTGACAGGGCGGCCCGCCCAGCAGCCCCAGAATTTCGTGATTTCCAACCATTTCTCTCAATCTTTTTCCAGTCAAAGTCCTTACATCTTCCCGCAGCACTTTCGCACCGAAATGGTTGTTCTGAAAGGTGATTAACGCGGTACGATCCAGATCCACTCCCAACCGCACCTCAAACCCGGCTTGCTTAAAACCACAAGAGAGTCCACCTGCTCCACAAAATAAATCAATGCAGGGTCCGCGATTGCCCATCCCCTATCCCTCACCTTCTCCGCAAAAACGAAGAACGAATCAGTACTCATCTGGCAGCAATGCGGTTGCCACCCAGCGGTTTCCGTAGTCGTCAAAGATGATCCAGATCTTTGTGGGCAACGCCACATTTAACGTTTCAAGCGTCTTGCCATTCCCATCGGTTGCCTGCACCTGACTACCCTTTGGATGAAACGCAATAAAAGTCGATAGATGAAGATGCTTCTGCGCCGTCCCAAACAACGTAGCCAAAAGAACAGGGGACAATTGAAGACGCTTCACCCCTTGTGTCATGACCTGTTCGACCGGTTTCGCCATGCTTGATTCCTCCCTTTTGTTCGATTCGATTAAGGCCATAAAAAAAACGGCTTCCAGTTGGAAAGCCGCTTTTTTGCCATCTCGACATACTGTGGATTCAATTCAAGTCCAATAAAATTCCGGTTGTGTTTTCGTTCCACCAGACCCGTGGTGCCCGTGAAAGTTGACTTTTTCCGCATAACTCCCCTCCTTCCTCAACATTGGAAGCTCTGCCATGCTCCATATTCAACTGGCGATTTGTTGCTCGAAGTGAATCCTGGTTTTCTATCAGAAATAACATGTGGTTCATCCGGAATGGCCTTCGTCACTTTCTCAGATTCTTTTGATAGGACAGATCCCGTCGAGCGGCAAAACGCCATATCGCCGTCGAAAACAACATTCCCAACACTAGAGGCGACAGTTGGCCCTTCACATCTTTTGTCTTGGCCGCTTGCATCCCGTTTCTCACGCTTATCCTCCTCCCCTTGTATGGAGTTTTGTGCTTGACCAAAATCCCAAACTTTATTTTCGGGAACGATTCGGTTGTCGGACCATGGACAAAGGATCCACGGGCTTTCCCCCAACACGGATTTCCAAGTGGAGATGAGACCCCGTTGAACGGCCAGTGCTCCCGACCGCACCGATTTGTTCCCCCCGATGCACTCGGGTTCCTGGTGTGACAAACGCCGCTGACAAATGGGCGTACCAGCTTGTGACGCCACCCGAATGCTGAATCACAATCAAATTGCCATACCCGCCGGAGTCTCGTTCCGCCAGAACCTGTACGACGGTTCCGTCCCGGACCGCCAGTACGGGGGTACCAATCGGCGCCGGAAGATCAATCCCTTTGTGAAAGTCCTGCTTCCCGGTCAAAGGATCCGTCCGTCGCCCGAACCCGCTCGAGATGTCATGAAATCCCGGGAGTGGCCATATCCACTCCTTGCTGCTAGGAATCAGAGATTGGTAGACTTTCGTCCAATGAAGGACCTCCTGCACAAACGAATCGGCATCGCGGTAACGGCGCAGGGATGTCTCTATATTTTTTGGATCGTCCAGAGATAAAAAATGGGCTGCCGTATCAATGGCATCCCACGGGTTATTCGGATCCACCCGGTTGTCGTTGTCGCCGTCAATTCCATACAGGGTCCATTGCTCATGGGAAAACGGAATCCACCCGATTCGATCCAGTTCTTCCCCTGGATGCTGCCCAAAGCCGGTGGTCACCTTCGACAAAGCGGCCAATAGTGACCACGGAACACCATATTTGGCCTCCGCCTGAAAATAGATGGAAAGCAGAGCAGTCGGAACTTCCCCCTCTTGATTCGGCTCTTTTGCATACCCGGAGTCCGAACTGACCACCGCTCCCAGCAAGGCCGCCGTGATGGCAAACACTAGAAAGACGGTCAGCATTCCGCTCACTCCCAGGGAACCGATTAGACCCCACAGCCATTTCCGTTTCATGTTCCTCCTCGTCCTGTTCCTTGACTCTCTCCCCGGTTACTCAAACCACTTGCCCACCCATTTTTTCGTTTTCATCCACGTTTCTTTTGTGTCACTCCAGTGCCGTTGAACCTCCTGCTTGGAGTGATCATACACATCGTGCGGCGTGGGGGATTTGATCGCTCCTAACAACGTCTGCAGAATCCGTTTCCGGTAGAGCAGAGCCACCACAAACAGAATGGCGACCAAAATCTGCTGTATCATTAAAAAACCGGAAGAACGGGCCAATACGTCCGCCAGCAAAAGGGTGACTCCGACGTAAAACCCATACACGACTTTGGTCCCCAGTGCCCCCAGTAACCAGGCCGTCCAGCGGAGGATCAGGGCAAATCCCCGTTCCGGCACCATCCCCACCAGAAAAATGACAGGAGCGATCAGAATCACGGCCAACGCAATCTCCTGCGCCACCACCATAATGCCTGCCACCACCGCAATGAATAAAAGGAAACAGATACTGGAGAGCAAGGACAAAAGCAAAATCAACCCCCGTCCGTCGACGCCCTGTCCTCGAAACAGACGGGAAATATCGTTGTGGTTTCCGTGATCGATTTGGGAGTCACCCATCACCAGCCGGAGAATTCGCCGCTCTTCAGAAGTAGACGGGTACTTGCGGATGCTGTTTGCCCACGCATCCCCTTCCCGGATATCAAGCGTCAGTTTGGCCTCTTCCGCCAGTTTCCGGATTCCCTCCACCTCGTCTTTCGTCATGCGAACATCGCTGGCATCCTGACGGTTAAATTCCCCGATCTGCCAGGGTCGGTCCACCAACAGTTTCCACAGCCGGTTGGACGTGGCAATCAGTTGATGGTCCGCCGCTTCCAGCGGATTACGCAAAACATCCCCGGTGATCCGTTGATAAGGCGAGGCGACGGATCCCATGACCACCTGCGCGATCCGGTCCACCGTGACCGATACGGCCCGAACCGATTGTCCGGAATGGCTCATGAACCAAAGGCTGCCGGCCAAAATGAGAATGGCCCCCAACAGTCCCGACCAGAGTTGCGTCGTCTGATTGTCCCAATACCCTTTTTTGACCGCCCACACAACCAGGAAAATCAGGGAAAACGGCAAGAAAGGGACAAACAGGCTGTTCTTTAACCCGCTCATCAAAGGGGTTACGACTTCCAACTGCTGGTTGATCAAATCGGTATGAAACGCCAACTGCATCAACCAGATCGAAAGATGAACGATCAGTGTATGGATCATAAATCCCACACCATAGAGACCGTTGCTGATCACGGGCAGTGGATCGTTGAGCTTGGGTTTGATGCCGCCCCACTCCCATTCAATCATGTCATAGCCGATGTCCCAGCCGTAATGGGTCACGGGAAACGCGCGGTAGTCGAGCGTTCTATCGCCTGCCTGCACCCCCAGATCCTCCTCCTGCGGGAGCCATTTTTCCAGCATATCGCTTTCGGCAAACGCGGTCTTCAAAGGAATCATAAGCAGGATCCAGATCATCAACCCCAACAGGAGTCGTTTACGTTTGAATGTCACGGGGTGTCCCTCCTTCCGAAGGAGAGGTATTGAACAGCTCCAGCAAATCGGAAGGCAGCGGCTCGATCCGTACCCAGCCGATCCGTCCTTCAATATCACGCATATAGCACTCCCCGGACCGAAGATCGCGGAATGATTGCCGCATGTCCTCGTCATCCCGGTCGAGCCCCAACAGAACCAGATTGTCACGAACAGCGCGGGGGTCTTCCGTACGGAAACAAAAGATGGAACCGAGGTTGTTGCGGATCTCTTCGTCGGACACATCGGACGGGTTTTGCGTAACGATCATCGGCACAATGTCAAAACTCCGCCCCATCCGAATGATCTCGTCAATCAGCAAAGCCCCTTCGGGGAACGCCTTCAACATCCAGGCTTCATCAATGCCAAAGATTTTCAAGACATGGGTCGGGCTGTGAAACATAAATTCCCGGCCAAGAGAGGCGACCAGATACATGAGACCCAGACCGAAGCGCTCGTTAAAGGTGAGATTTGTCCCCACTCTCTTGGGAAGGGGCAATCCGGACAGACTCACCACCACAAACCGGACGCCGGTTAAATCGGTGATCCCTTCCCCGTCTTTGGAAAAGACAAATTTTCCATACGGACTTTTGGCATAGGTCTGCAAACGGGTCGCGCAACGCCGGGCCTCTGCAGCCATGGCTTCAACAGGTAACTCCTCCGCCAACTCTTGTAAGATGCGAATAAGCTGAAACATATCCCGCTTCGGCTGGGAAAACACCCGTTCCACGGCTTCCAGGATGACATCCGCTCGCTCGTCGTTTTTCGTGCCTTCCAACAGTAAGCTCAAAAAATCAAGGGCAATGCTGTGGCAGCGCTCTTCACTCTCTGACAGACGAAACGGGTTTAAACGGGTCGGTGAATGGGGAGCAAAGTTCAAGACCGCCATCTCCCGCTGGAACTCCGGCAGTTGGGCAAAACAGTGATCTTCCCCTTTCGGGTCAATGGCGAACACGATTGCTTCTTGATTGAATGCTTGATAGTACAGCGTTTTTTTCAGAACCGATTTCCCCGATCCAAGGGTACCAACAATCACAATAGCGCCGGAACGGTTCAGTTCCTGCGACATCGGGCGGCGAAGGTCCAGCAGAACCGGAATCCCCTGACGTGTCCGTCCGATGTAGTCGCCCAACGGGTCCCCGATCTCCCGGCTGCCGTGCAGCATGGCGGCCGCGAGGTAGTTGGGGTCCATCGGAATGGTGTCTTTTAACATGGCGATACCCGGCACAAATTGCAGAAATCCTTTTGCCTGATCGCCCGGTGCACGCACCACCCGAATCTGGCGGTTGCTGTACAGTTGGCTCAAGGTGGTGGCGCGGGCTTCCACCTCTTCCCGGTTCGATCCGGCGACATTGATCCAGGCATCCACATGGATCAGCGGCATTCCTTTCTGTAATTTGTTCTCCAGCACGCGTCCCCGTTTTCCAGCCCACTCCAGGCTGATGGGGGCCTCTTCCGCCGCCTCCCGGTACTCCCGCCGCTGGTCGCGCAACGCTTTCCGGTTGCGTTGCAGCCCCTGTGCCGCTTCATGCGGCGATTCCACCCGAAAGCGGAGGCTTACCTCGGTTGGAAAAGGCAGATCCTCCAACAGATACAGCCATTCGCTGCCGGCCACCGGAACTTCCTCCGGGACATCCACCACATGAAAAAAGGCCTGGTAACTTTCGACCCGGCCTTCGTCGTCGTGACGGACGATCCATGTCTTCATTTTTTCTTCCGCAAACAGCTCGCCTTGCAAACTGGTAAGCAATGACGTTTTCGGTCGCACCAGCACCCGGTCGCCCCGAATGACGATACGACCGATCGGCTGTTCCCCAATGATCGGCGGCGGTTCCTGCACCGTTCCCCGAAAAAAGCCGCGGCGAATCAGCCATTCAATCTCCTGGGGGCGGCAGCGCTCCCCTTGCAGCAGTTCGGCAATTTGGCCAAACTGAAGCTGCTCCGCTGCCAACGCGTCCTCCATCTGGCGGACATCGATTTCCCCTCGCGGGCGCAGCCAAAACTGGTCTTCCACGATTTTTCCCGTATGGGACATCCACTGCTTGAACGTGGCCCCGGTTCGCGCCCAGCCGGACAGGTCCACTTCGGGAAGCCCGCGCCGCAGCAGGGAGAGATGAAGCATCAGGTACAAGGTTCGCCGCCAGGGACGCCGTTCATGAAACCGATCAGTCACCGCTTCCGCATACCGGGTGTATTCGCAGCCCTTGCCCCGCTGTTTCTGTTTCCATTCGGACGCGTCCATTGTTCGGGTAACAGACAGAAGATGGCCTTCTCCCCGGTACGCGGTAAAAAATTGTGCAAATGCGCCGATGGCCGCCCGCTTTTTTTCTAAGGATTGATAGGCATACGGTTTGAGAGGAATCCGATACGCCGCCCATGGCGTCTGCTTGAGATCAAACAAGACGTTTTCTTCCCAATACCGGACGGGAAACTTCACCCCGAATCCCCTCCTTTTACCACCACATCCCACTGTTTCCTTTCGGCTGGCCCTTGCACCGTGATCCGGGCAGACCCGTATGTCGAGAAGCGCACCGGTTTTTGCATCAGCGGAATCTGATGAACGCCCATCGTCAGTTCTTTTCTGCCCCGTTTGCCAGCCTGAATCGTCAGCCGTCCTTGTTTCTCCTGCCATGTAACAAGAGTGGGTTCTCCCATGGAAAGAGTGTGCAAACCTTTTACTTGCCCCGTGTACATTCGAGCGTCACTCATCTCGACCTGCTCCCCACCGGTACCCGAAAGAACTTGGCGGTAGACGTTGCGCCATCTGCCGGTCCATCGACAGCGGCCCCGCACCGGACGAAATGCCCGATGTTCCCAGTTCAGGAACCATTTTGGGCGGATCGTATAGCAAACCAAATCCCATAAAAAAGCCGGAACCGTTTTTCCGGCCGGGTCGAGTTTTATGCTCCAGTAGGCGCACGCAATGGGTCCTACGGTCATCCCAAGCAACGGATCAAAGGGAAGCAGCCAACGGAAAAGCGGGAACACAAAGTAGAAAAAGAAGAATACGGCCAGATAGAAAAACCATAAGACAATCCCGTCCCGCTGAATCGGCATCCACAATTTCATGTCGCCAATTTGATAGATCACCGGACGGATCCGGTACAACGCTCGATAGGATGCGGCCGTTTCCACCTGTTCCGTTTCCATCCCATCCCTCCTCCCGCAATCGTGTCAGACATCTCATTTTTCTTGCCGTCTTTTTTCCGGCGTACGCCGGTTGGCTTCTGAAATGGAAGAACGAATTCAACTTGCTTTTTCACTGCAATATGTTTGTAAAGCCTCCGTCCTCGATATGCAATTTTTTCAGTACATACCCGGCCAAAAATTTGACGATCCCCGGAAAGAAGACGAAAATCGCCAAAATCGAGGACAGCAGAATATGGCCCCACAGCCGGTTGTTCTCTCCATTCCAATACATTTTCACTCCGCGATAAATCGCGATGGTCAAAAACGCGGCTTGCAATAGCCGCGTCAGTGTCAAAATCAGTACGTCTAGCCAGTCCATCGAATGTACCCTCACTTTCTCCCTAGCGAAGGCTGGCAATAAAATATTTGCCTTGGTCTTCTGTCACCTGCAGCGTATAGATCTGCGGGACGATCACCCCTGTCGCCTTATCCTCCACTGCCAGGCGGATAACCGCCTCATACGGTTTGCTTCCGTATACGTCAAGGGTCTGAATTTCTTTCAGCTCGAGCCACCCGCCAAGCGGCCGGATCGAAACGGAGGGGGCGGTAAAATTCGCGAGTTCCGAAGATTCTTTCGCCCGAAAATAAGCGGTAAAGAATGCTTCCAGCGCCGGACGCATGGCATCCCGGACTCCTTTCTCCGCTGCCGGGCCATGGGCACGCGGAGTCCCCGCCTCCGGCGGGATGACATTTTGCAGGAGAGGCAGCCCATCAATGACCGGGTTGCCGCCAGCATCCCATGTAACAGGGACCCGCAGTTCCATCATTCTCGCTGCGGGAGTCGATAGCTGCGCCCAGACGCGTACCTGCCAGTGGGCCTCATCCAATTGGTTCATGCCCATCTGCTGCACATCGGATACGATCTGCCGCTGTTCCTGTTTGGGAAGCTGAATCCTCGCCGCTTCTTCCAGCATTGCGGGGGCCACATACGGACGCAACCGCTGTTTCCGCTGTTCCATCGTTTCTTTGCCGTCCCACGTTAACCAGACTTGGGAAAAACCAGCGGCAAATGACCCTAGTTCCTGGAGACGCGCCGCCTGCTGAACTGTCATCCCCGGTGCAGTTGGAGGAGTAGGAGGTGCTAACAGATTACCGATCACCCCCAGTGAACTGATGACGAGCATCAGCCAAAGCAGGATGCGAAGCGTCCAACGCATTCCCTCCCGCATCATGGCTCATCCCCTCCTTCCTGATTTTTGACGGTCTCCTCTTTCGATTGAACAGCTTCGTGTTCCGAATGAAAAGGTGGTTCCTTGCGGCTGATTCCGACTCTCGTGACTTCTACCGGTACTGACACATCGAACCCAAACAGCCGAAAGGAAAGAAAGGGAACACGACCGGTCAAGGTAATGGTTACCTCTTCCCCATTTGTCCCGACAGGAGTTGCCATCACGGACCACTGTTCCGGCTGCAGATGCGTTTTCTCCATCCAACGTGTCACCTGCTGCGCCACCCGTTCATCCATTCCGCCCTGCTGTTCCATCCGCTCGATCGCCGTGTCAGCGACGTTTTCAACCGATAACACGGTTGTCTGCCAACGCAGCAGATCTGCTCCCACCAACAGGAAAAACAGCAGAAAAGGCAGGATTAGCAAAAAATCAAGACTTGCTGTCCCGCGACGGTTCCGAAAAAAGAAACGCCACCTCGAGAGGCGGCTGTTCCTGTTAGGGAAGGGAAATGGCATTGGATTTCACCATCGCTGAATTTCCCGCCGGATAGCGGGCTACGACAACATATTCGTAGGCCCCCGCTTTCACCGAGGTGTCTGTAAATAACGTGCCTTTGTCCCCACTGACGCGCCCGGCAAAGGTCCGGATCGGCTCCCCGGAAAATTTGCGGTAGATCAAATATTCTTCCGCCGCTTTCGGTACTTCCCAGGTCAGCAGAACCGTCCGCTCATCCACGGTGGCCTTGACATTGACCGGATCAAACACTTTGGACGGTGAAAAGCCGTCCAGCGGAACGACCTGAATGGGATCCGCCGACAACTTGGGCGTCAGGGTGCTGCCATACGTTTCCCGGTACTGGGCCTGTACCGAATAGGTATAGGTCCTTTCCAGCTCTGCCGTCGTATCAACGAACTGGAGCCGGTCTCCTGTAAGAACGGCAATCAGTTTTTGATACAGCGAGCCTGCTTCCTGCCGGTACACAAAATAATGAGCGGGTGTCCCCTTGGCCGCTTGCCACGATATCCGGACGCTTTCACCCACCTGCTTGACCTGCACAATTTTGCTGGCGGATTCCTTCGAGCCGTCTTTCGGGTCCCAGCCTGTAGAGGGAGACGTTTCCAACCGAACCGGTGCGGATGCCGCTTTGTCCGACTCTTTGCCATCCTTCCAGGCTGATACATAATAGGTGTAGCTCATACCGGGTTTGGCAGACTCATCCACATATTGCAATCCATCCTTGATACGGGAGGCTAGCAGCAAAACTGGACCCTCATTCACTTGCCGATAGAGGTTGTACGCTTCACTGTCCGCCGCAGGCGGTTGCCAGGAAACCCGAATCTTGCCGTTTTCCGCTTTCGCTTCGACACCGATCGGCATTGAAGGTTCCCCTGCCGGTACGGTGACCAAAACAGGGGGAGATACGGCTTGCACGCTCCCCCGTTGGGCTACCACCCGATACTGATAGCGATGAGACGGTTGCACGCCCCGGTCCGTCCAGAAAACCGTGTCCCCCGTTGCCGAGACTTTCTCGACCTGTTGCCAATCACCCGTTTCGCGCCGTTCAAGAATATACTCGTCCGCCCCCTTCACCACGGTGTTCTCGAACCTCACATCCGTGGAGGAGGCTTGCACCAGCCGCAGGATCGGGCTGCCGGTAAAGGATGCGATCGGTCCGACCGGGCTTGGCAAATCGGACTCCGTACCGTCGGCATCGACGGTAGTGACATAGTAGTGTATCTGCTGGCTCGATTCCCACTCGAAAGGATCCTCATAGCGGGTGGTCCCGGCTGGCAGGGAGGCAATTTTCTTCATTTCTTCCCCGGACACCTGCCGATACAGGTTGTATGTGACCGGCAGGAGGTTCCCCGCTTCCCGCCATTGAATGACCGGTTTCTTGCCCCATTTGCTGAACCGGATGTCGACGGGTGCCAGCGGTTTCGGGAGAAGGAGCGCTGCCCGAGTATCGGCCGCTTCGGAGCGATTTCCCGCATCGTCCACGGCGATCGCCCGGATGACATAGGTTTGATTCGGTTTTGGTTTCAGGACAGCCGTTTCTTTTCCTTTCGGAATTCGAACTGCTTCGGTCCATTCCGCCCCTTCCCGGTCTTCTTTCAGAAGCAACAACACGGCTTCCAAATCCGGATCCGCTGGGTCTTTCCAAGTCACCTGCAATGTACTGGTTTGTTTGTCGGCCTTACCGGCGAGGCGATCCACCGCTTTGGGGGGAAGGGTATCATTGCCGGTGCGGACGGGAACCTTTACCCCGGTTGAACGATTGCCCGATGCATCCACAGTATGGATTTCGATGACATAATCGGTTGCGGGCTTGACTCGTTCAAAGACATACCGGTTCATCCCTGCCGCCACACGGACAGGATCTCCGATGACGTTGCCCTCGTTGGAAAGCAGTCGTAATTCAGCCAATCGATAGTCGTCATCCGCAGGATCTGTCCACTGCACCTGAATCGAGCGTCCCTGCGGTCCGGATGTTGCACGGACATCCTTCACGTCTCCTGCCGGAACCGTATCTTTGGGTGTGGTAACAGTCTGCACGATCCCGCTTGACTTTGCACCGAATGTATTGACCGTTTGCATTCGAATCGAGTACGACGTTTCCGGCTGCAAACCGGCGAAGGTCGCTTGTTGAACCCCTTTTTCCACACGAATTGGGGTGCCTTCCCCCGTTCCGTTACCACTTAGAACCAGTTCCACATGATCCAAGATGGTATCTGCCGGATCCTGCCAGTGAATGGTTATGCTTCTCCCGTCAGGGGCAGGAGTGAAGCGAATATCGTTGACCTCTAACGGAGCCAGGATCACCATTTTGGCCTCGACTGTATTGTTATCCTCACGGGCTTCCGCCAGTTGGGAGGCCGCGTCCGCGACAACTTTGAACGTGGACATGCCGGCTGTTTGCGCCGGGAGGTTTTCCAGATTAAAGGATGCAGTTGCGCCTGTAGCCAGTCGATCAAACGTTTTTTGTAAGATCCGCGTTCCATCGCGGTAGACGTCGACCTGAAAGGTTCCGGCATCCCCCTGCCCCACATTTTGAACGGTGATTCGCGCCGTGAAGGTTCCGCCTTGCGGAATCGTATCCGCCGGCAGGAACGAAATCGAAGGAACCAGATCGACGCGGTGGAGCACCCGGACGGATCCCGTGATCTCGTTGTTCGCTTCGTTTGCTTCCGTCACTTGCTTCCCGGTATCGACGATCGCTTTCAGGGAGTGGGTTGTTGGATTGGAAGCTTGATACGAAAAGGAGATAACCCTGTTTTCCCCTGTCCTTACACTTGCAACCGTTTGTTCCCCAACCAGGTTGCCATCATCATAGAGGGAAACACGGAATGTTCCTGCTGCCTGTTCCCCTTCGTTTTTTACTTGCACGTTTACGGTAACGGTCTCTTGATCCAATACAGACTCACTAGGCGTGGTGGTCAAGGAAACTGGGAAAAGATCCGGAAGCCCATTGATGTGCACCGGCAGGCTTGTCCAATCGCTCCAGGCATCATAGCGATCCATGGCTCGGACTTCAACCGTGTAATCGCCGCCGTATGCCATTCCCCGAACTGTACCCTGGAAGTCCGCAGTGGGTACCTCCCCGCTGTCCCAAACGACCTCGTCCCCTTTTTTGACCCGCAACTGCACCTTCTCTTGCGGATGCCCGTCAGGATCGGCATAGTTCCAGAACAGAGTGGGCGTTATGCTGTTTGCGGAATCAATCCGTAAGTTGGAGACAGACGGCTTCCGGTTGCCTACGGCAATCCGGTGTGTCACGGACACCGATTCTCCTGTCGGGTCGGTTGCCGTTCCTGTCACTTCCCACACTCCAGGTTCCGTCAAGCGGACGTGGATCGTCGGGGTGGATCCCAGGAAGATCGTACGTTCACTCGGTGATAAACCGGCCCAATAATACCGCAGCACATCCCCGTCCTTATCCGATCCAGTAAGCGTAAACTCGAGATCGGTCGTGGGAGTGATCGATCCGGGATCGACTCCCGGGGGAAGCGTCACTTTGCTGTCTTCCACTTTCGGTGGCGTATTTTTCTGGATTTGCGAAATGATTTTTTCGTAGGCACTGCGTAAATCGTTCGTATTGTAATAGGCTCCGGCTGTTAGACTGGTGACTTGGGTCGCCTGCCCCCACGCATCCGCACCTGTGCCGATGATGTTCAGGACAACGTTGTTGTGATGCAGGAACGTACCCATTCCCCGCGCGTCATACCCGTTTTCCGAGCTGATAAACGGCGCATCGGTGATCAGGATCAGCATGCGGCCTGCCGTCGAACGCCCTTCCTTTTGGAACTTTTGGGTCGCGGTATACATGGCGTTGATATCCGATTCCGGCCAGTCGCCCCCGCCAGTTGCCCGCAGTCCGTTCACCCACGAATTAAACGTGGCTGAACTTTTCGTCATACCGTACCACCAGGGACCGCCATCGACACGGACATCTTTAAAGTCCAACAGGCCCAAGCGATAATCAAATCCCTCTGCCTGCAGCTTGTTGGCAAACGAGGCGGTTTCCGTTCGGACCTGGTTGATCCAACCGGACATGCTTCCTGTGGTGTCGATGGCGACAATCACATCCACCGTCGCCGACACCAATGTTTCCGTTGGAGCCGCCGAACTTCGCCCTGGTAAGACCACAAGCACCGCCAACAGCAAGACCAACCAACCGATGCCCCACCGTTTACGAAAAAACAATATTTTTGTAAGTTTCATACCGAAAAGAATCACCTCCTGCCATTGGCGTAAAAAATAGAAAGGGAGGAAACATCCCACCCTTTCTTAGTTCGTCCAAAGCCCGCCGCTGTAGTTGATCGACGTGTTGGTCAAAACGCTTTGGAAAAGCCCATGATCGCCAAGCAGCGCTGATCCAAAAGCCGCAATCCCCGCAAACAACAGTGTTCCGAGCCCCATTCCAGCGAGCAGCTTGACCATCGCAAGGTTTCCCTCGTCAATCGAGGCAATCCCCCGTTCGTCTTTCAACCAGTTCACAATTCGCTTTTTCAACATTTCCTTTCGGCCCTTGTCCCCGTAAACAGGGCCTTCCTCCTCTCATTTTTTGAAATTAAAATGCATGTATTAAAACGTGCGGAGTATCCGGGAAATCCCGATCCCCACACTGAGTACGGGCAAAGTGATAAGACTGGCAAACAAAATCAAATTCGGCCATTGCAAAAGCTGGGGCAACTGCCGGGCCTGCCGCCTCCATCTGTCCTGTTGTTCCTGGCGAAGGGCGAGATAGGCAGCACGCAGAGACCGCTCCATGCCATCCGCATGGACCGTCATCGTAAGCTTCAGAAGGCCGGCAAACCTCCGGGCATACGGCGAATCCATTCGTTTAGTCCACCGTTCCCACGCTCCAGCTGCATCCCCGGTCATTTCCATATCCGTGAGCAATCGCCTCATCTCCCCTTGCAGGGAAGCCGACATGGTTTGGCTTGCCCCGCGAACCGCGACCAAAGGAGACTGGCCGGCCAGCATTCGTTGCAAAATTCCCAACTGCAGCAGAGGCAATTGGCGCTCCCATTCTCGTCGTAACGCCTGGGCCTCACGATGGATTTTCCGGACCGGACTCTGGTAGGCGAGCGAGGCACACAGAGTCCCGAATAGCAGCCCTCCCGGGTGGAAGTTATACAACCATAGGGTTATCCCTGCCAGGAAAGCGGAGCACCCATACACCCATTGCCGGCGTACAAGTGATTGCAGCGTCTCAGCCCGATCCAACAATTCCAAGTCGTGTTGCAACCGAATCACGGACCTGGAAGATTTGATTTCCTTCTCCAGACCGGAGTATGCCCCCGCCAGTCCGTGTTCCCACCCTTTCTTTGGTTTCGTTTGAATTCGCTTAAGGGATGAAAACCCAATCGAAACCAGGACACATCCCCACAATCCCATTGCCAGCAACCCCCACTGCATTTCCATCCTGCTCACCACCCCTACTGGATCTCGAATTTCTGAATCTGCTGCCGTACCCAAATGAGACACCCGGTATTCAGAAAAAACAAAGCGGAAATCAGCAACTGGCCGGGTACACTGTGAAACAAATCGTCAAAATACACGACACTTATCAGCCGGAAGAACACCAGCTCCACGAGGAACAACACAAACAAATGGCGTGTCTCCATCTGTCGGGCCGCGACTTCTCCTGCCAGTTCCCCAGCTTTCGTGTTCGCTTCTTCCAGTAAGCTGATTACATCCTCCAGCAGCGCTCCCCCCAGCGGTCCGCCCACCTGTTCCAACAGGCGGGCCACTTCCAGAAAGAAGCCTGTTTCTGAAAGGAGAACTTGGTTCGGCATATCCGTCATCGCTTGATCGAGCGGTACGCCTACCTGCTGTTGCCGGAAAATCCTCTGGAAGAGGGGCTGGATCTCACTTGGAACGTACGGCAGACTCATCTTGACTGCCTGTCCCCATTGGCCGCAAGCCAGATAGGAAGTGTGCAGCGTCCGCACCGCTTCGCCCATCAACTGACGCATCCTTTTCAAGTGTCGCTGACGAACCCAAAGGAGAAGTTCTCCGGGAATGGCATACGCAAAAAACGCTCCCATCCCAATACCCAACCCGTATATGTCCAGTAGCAGTCCGAAACTGATGCCCAGCCCAAACGAAGCACTCAGCAAGACACCGTACATCCAACCACGAAGGGGCCAGCCCAGCGCACGAGCTTCCGGAAGATAACGCCAGGGAACCATCCACGGGGCTTTTTCCCCAATCTTTCGCTTCACGGTTGTCACCCTCGTTTCAATTTGGCCATCAAGGTGGGGGAGGGACGATTCAGCCGATCCCAACGACCTTCACGATACCGAAACAAAGGAACTACACTGGCTTTCCTGTTTGGATCTTGTATGACCTCCGCCACCTCCGTGACCCGGTACCGGTGCATCTGGACAATCAGGTCCACAGCCTTGGTAACCATCGCTTCTGTATACTCCGGATTCAACTGCCGATCTGTACGCAGACACATCGCGACCAGCCGTTGCAAAGCGTCTTGTGGATTGTCTGCATGCATGGTGGTCCAGCCGGAATGGCCCGTTTGAAAAGCTTCCAGCACGAGGGATGCTTCCGTCCCCCTTATTTCCCCAAACAAAAAGCGCCTCATATTTTGATGAAGCGCGTTTTCAAACAACTGTTCCAGTGTGATTCGGCTGGCTTCGTGACCACGCAAGCGCGGCACCACACTGAGGATGCATTTGTTTGGATACAACTTCTTGAGTTGCAATTCCGGAACAGTCTCTGCAACCAAGATCCCGTCCCCGTCCGGAATAAAGGCAACCAAGCTTTGCAATAAGGTCGTTTTCCCGGATCCAACCGGACCGCTGATGATGCCTGTCACCCCCGCTTCCATCGCGGCAGCCAATAACTGCCAAACCTCCCGGTTGAGAGTCCCTGATTGAACATACTCCTGCTCTGTCCAACGGTTCGCCCGGTATTTTCGGATAATAATGGTGGTTCCGTTGTCGGCAACGGGAGGCAACATTAGGTTGACCCGCATTCCGCGCACATAACAGGTGACAAAGGGCTGTCCCGTTGTCAGCGATTGTCCTGCGGCATGAGCGATCTTTCGCGCGACATACGTAATATGTTCTTCATTCTGAAATCTGGCGGGAACTTGGATCTTCTCCCCCTTACGCTGCACCCAAATCTCATGCGCATTCGCGACGACATCCGTGATTTCGGGATCGGCCAGATACGGTTCCAACACGCTCCAGCCAAAAAGTTCCCAATAGACTATGCGGCTGACTTGCTGCAGGTCCTCCCCGATTAAGCCTGTTTGTTCCCGAATGTAAGTTTCCACGATACGCCCTGTATTCTGAGGGGGTTCGGGGTTTTCCGGGAAAAGGGGCTGTCGCAGAAAATAGTCACGCAGTTCGGCCACCAACGTCAAACGTCGTTCACCCGACAGCCAAACTGGAACCAGTCGAAAGCGGATGCGATGACGTCCAAGCGGAGTCGAAACATAGGCTTGGATCATGTCCTTTTCATTCAAATGGGAAGCCCCCTTTCGTTTTTCTTGGACAGCATTTCTTTTTCCATCTGGAGCAAAACCTGAAAAAGCTGCCGAAGCGCCTTCCGGTATCTCCAAGAGAAAGGACGTGCGGGAGTCAGAGACGACTTGCCCAAGCTCCCAACAAACGGAAAACTTGCAACCGGTTGCGCCCACTCCTCCGGTTTCTGTGTTTCAACCCAACAGATCCTCCCCGGTCGCCAACGGTTGTGGATCGACAGCATGCGCCCCGGAACCCCCAATGTCTGCATGAGGGACATTCGCTGTTGGGCAATCCGGTAATTGCCTTCCGTTTCATCCAGTAGCAAAATACAAACCTCCACGTTCTGTAACGCGGAAAGTGCCAAGACCGAATCGATTTCACTGGGAATATCAAGCACCACCCATTGAAAGCCTTGTTGTTGGGTCTGCCGCAGCAGGTCGGATATAAACGTTTCCGGTTCCTCGGGACACTGTTCAAACCCCCGGAGTCCGGAAGGGGCCAAGACGTGCAGTCGGGCAGATAGCTTTTGGGTGCCTCTCGTTTTCACTCTGCAAGCAGCCCCATCTTTTTTTGGCTGTTCTGGCCGCATGAGATATTCGTTTAGCTTCCAATTCCGTTTCGTCTGCGCATCCAATACGGCTGTTTCCAAACAGCGGTCCCGATCGGCCAGTTGCCACACGGCAGCCGTGCTGGGATACCGATAATCCAATTCCACCAGAAGAACCTTGTGGTTTTCCGAAGCGGCATGAACGGCAAGCTGTCTTGCAACCGTGCTGGCCCCCATGCCGGGTTTTGGTGAGTACATACCGACAATCAACGTTTCCCCTCCTTCCCTTGCCATCTGCTTTTCAGCCATTCTTTGGCCTCTACTGGCTGAGCATCATCCGCGTCATTTCCTCGGCTCACCACCACCAATGTCCCTTCCTGTTTGGCCGACAGCAGATAGGGGATGTCTTGTTCCGCCACCCGGATTGTCAGGTAGGTTTCAGATGAAGAAAACGAAGGTGTCGGCACAAACGAAAAGAATCCCGGCTTTTGTACGGGATTCTCCTTTGCTGGGTCCGGTACTTTTCTGTCTTGCAGCCCAACCACTTCGATATTGGTCAACAATTTGCCGGCAAAACTGCCGTTCGTGGACCCTCTGACGACAAACCAAATATCCACATGCTCTCCCCGTTGAACGCCACTTCCGCTCCGCATCGCATCCTCAACCGGGATCGAGACGAACCGTTCTAGCGGCTTCAATGCTTCCTTCTTGCTTACTTCGGACTTCGGAATGATGTGGGAGAGATAGACAAAGCTGTTTTTGGGAATGGAATACCCAGATGTTGTCCACATGTTATTCACATCATTCACAGTATGAGCCGTCCCTGGTGGGACTGCCATCTGCGGCAGTTGGATCACCTTCAGGGAGGAAGTCGTGATGGGGCGATTTTCCGGGATTGATTCGACCGTTACCACTACAGGAGTCAAAATCAAACGGTCCTTCCAAATATAGAGGCCGATTCCGCCCAATACCGTTGAGATCAACATCGCCAACCCCAAAACACCCAACCACTGTTTTCTCACATTAACCACCTCCCTCCACCCCCATCAAGACCATCACGAACATGAACAGACTGGCTGCAGCAATACACAGGGAACCGGGATATTGGCATTTCCTAGTCGAAGACCCTTGCTGAAAAAAAGCCGTCTGCCAGAACCGGAAAAGGGTTCGCTCATTGATTCGCGGAAGCAGCGTCATCCCGGCGTGAATCAGAAGGGTGGAACCTATCAAAAGAGTTGTCCCCCATGGCGGAAACACAACTCCATTGATCCAAACGATTGCCACCAGAAACAACTTGCTGTCGCCAGCTGACCAAACCTTCCCCTTCTCCATGAGGAAGCAGAATCCGACCGCCACGAGAAAAGCAGCCGCATACATCGCCAAATATTCAAAATGGTGCTGGAAGCTTGCCATCATCACCACAATCCAAAGACCGGCTGCCATAGGTGGCAGTGTAATAAGATTGGGAATTCGCCGTTCTTGCAGATCGGTTACAATGGAGCATGCCATCACGAAAAACAAAACACTGCCTACCATCCAGATCCAAAATTCCGTAAGCTTTTCTCTCCTTTCAACAACCAGTCCTCAAGCGGCTTACCCTTCCATGATCAATTGAAGGACATGCTGCAGGGTTTCGGAATCGATTTGTCCTTTGTACCGGGCGTAATCATACCCTTCATGATTGACAACAAGCACCCGGTTCCCGTCTGTCAAAATGAGAATTCGATCCTGACGGTTGTTTTTGATCACATCAACATCTTGTAAGTCGACTGCCTGACTCATTTCCAGCACACCAATTTGATAGATGGGAACATTCTGATACTCCGCTATCCGAACTTTCCAGGGTGAAGCGAGATCGGGAATCCCGCGGCTTTTACGTTCCCAACCATAGATTTTGAGGAGTTGAATTCGCTTCATTCTCTTGCCCCCCCAATGGACCAAGTCTTTTGTAAAATCTCTATTCGATCGCATACAAAAAGCCGCTTTTTTCGAGCGGCACCTTGACCCTCTCTGAAGTTGTAAATGGAAACCTATGTCCTCCATAACGATACAGTCACGATTCACGGGATCCTTTACAAGCATTTTGCTAAAACGGTATTACGAGATTGTTTGGCCTCATACAGGAGTTGATCCGCTTTTTGAATCGCGGATTGGATTTGTGATCTTGATCCGGTGGAACAGCCGGCGCTTACCGTGACCCCCGTTTCCCGCAATACGGTTTCCCGGATCCGGTCGGTGATCTGGACAGCTGTGTTCAAGCCTGAATGGGGGAATACAATCAAAAATTCTTCCCCTCCCCACCGAATGACATGATCCGTTTTCCGAACGGAACTTTCTAGGATTTTACTTACTCGCTGTAACAGCTTGTCCCCTACCAAATGGCCATGGGTGTCATTAAATTGCTTAAACCAATCAATATCCAGTAGGGTTATGGAAAAGGGATCCTGTAGGGAAGCAAAAACTTGGTCTGCATAGGCTCGATTCGGCAACTCTGTGAGAGGGTCATGCCACCGCTTGCGATAGGTAGACTCCAGCCAAGATCCAAACGCATAGTAAAACACGACTTGTAAAATGGTAAGTACGAGAGCGGACGAAAACTTGGAGGGAAGCGGTGACAGAACAGACCACCATATCAATCCCGAACCACCACCTAAAAAGGCCATTCCAAGTCGTATCACATACGGGGTTAACAGCCAGCGCATACGATCATATTCCCCCTTTCCATCAAAATGAAAGGTCTATTTACTCTCTTTAATTTTTTGTTGTGACCATATCTTACCTCTGAAACAGGTGGGATCTCAACTGCTTTCCGAGAAACACGACATCCCCTTGTGGGTTGTCCGGAAGCGTTGCCATCTGTTCCAATGGGATCCAGCTTCCTCCTGCTCCCAGCCATTTACTGTTCATCCCCTTATTCCAAACCGCTTCTTCATAGGAACACCAGACAGAAGGCAGTCGATGGCCCGCCAGAGGGCCCATCCGAAGTGCTTCCCAGAGCCGCATGATATGACCGGCGCGGGATTTCCCTTTTGTCAGGATCAAGACATGCACCCGTTCCACCTGCTGCCAGACTTGCGGCAACAGCACGCCATAGTTCCAGAGTTTATCCTGGAGTCTCCATAAATTCTCGGACCCGGTGTCATACTCCAGATGCAACATCAGCCGACGCCCGTCGGCAAAACGGTACGTACAGAGTCCGTCTGGTTTCAGCGGCAACTTCTTTTTTCCCGGTGGTCCTTCAAATTTTGCATACCGGTCCGCCGCATCACGGGTGCCCAACCACTCCACCAATCCCTCTCCCGGCTTTTGCAAACTTCCCGCAATCAGGTCAATAAAAAATTGATTCGTGCCATAAAGATGTTCCAATTGACTTGGCACTTCCTCATATAAGCGGGGAACGTGAGTGTCCGCTTCTCCATACAGGTAAGACGCTGCTTTGGCTCCGGAAGCCGTTAGGACGTATCCTTTTGAATGTCCAGGCAAAAACGGAAGGAACAAGGAATGAATCGCTTCCTGTTTTTGCAGGCTTTTTCCTACCCGATACATGCTGCTTCGTTTGTAGCCAAGCAGGATTGCCAGTTGTTGTGAGGTCAGCATTTGGTAGCAATATAAAGCCACCAAAATTTCTTTCTTGGCTTGATACCAATCCGGCATTTTTGAGTTCCCCTCCTTTCTTCCCCGCGTAGAGAGTAGATAGTCTGAGTTGGCCCATTCCCGTCTCTCCGTATTAGTTATAGGTTTTTCGCCTCACTTTCGTAAGGTGAAGTGGGATCGACAGTGGGATCGACAGGGGGATCGTCTTGGGGATCGGCAGGGGGATCCACAGGGGGATCGAACGGTTTATCCGGTACCCGGTTCCAACGCTCCTGTTTAAGACCCAACATCTGCTCGATTTCTTTTTCTACATCTTCAACCGGACGGCCATCATTCGCATCGGAAAAGGCCCATGCTTTCTCCACAAGCGATACGTCCCTTTCACGGACGATCTCGTTTTTCACGGTAAATAACTGTACAATCCCGCCTTTTCCTTTGCTTCGAACAATTGCTTCCAACTCGGGCAGGTTCATTAAATCAAGTGCTGTTACTTCTGGTTTCAGCCATTTCGCTAACCGTTCCGCATCTGGTCCTCCCAACTGTAACAAAAGTAGCGTTCCAACATTCCCCAGGATTGCACTTAGAATATTGCCGGGCAGTTGGGACAAGTACTGGGTGGCCAAAATCAGCGCTAAGCCGAACTTGCGATCCTCCGCCAGAATTTTTTCAATGATGCTCGTGGCGAACAAATGAATCTCGTCGGCCAAGAAAAAATGTGGCCGGGCGGCATGCTGCGGCCGCTTGCGACAAGTAAAGTGATATTCAATGAAAAACAAGCTGCTGATGATTTTCAGCAGATCCGGCACACAGCCGAAACCGTCGATCAAAACAATGTGCCCTTCGTCCATGATGTTTCGGGTCGAATAAAAGGTCTGTTTTTGACCCAACATCCTCCGTGACGACGGATAGGTCGTAAGCGCCCCCAACTTATTCAGAATCGGTCCCAAATGTTCGCTGATGTTTTTGATCTGGGAGAATTCTTGCAACCAAAAATGCCGTAAGTGCATGTCCAATTGTGGGATAATCTTTTGGCGAAAGGGTTCGCTCAGAAAGATTCGAGATACACCTAAAACCGTTTGCGGCGGACTCTGTAAAAGGCTCAAAAGTCCGCTTCGCAAATAATGTTCCGCCCGTGGACGGGCTCCCGGAAACAGTTGCTGTAAGGTAGCCACAAATTCTCCCGTAATTTCTTCCGCTTGCTCCGACTGATCGGCCTGAAACAAATTGAATCCTCTCGGCCGATCCGTTACTCCCAAGGGTACAAGATGGACTTTTGGATGTAAGGATTCCGGGATATGGCTTAACAGGGTGCGAATCGCCCCTCCATGCGGATCAAGAAACGTAAAACCGGGTGCATCATTTGGAAATCGCACCAAATTCTCGACCATTGGCAACATCATGGAAAGGAGAGTCGATGTTTTCCCGGAACCGGTCATCCCTGCCAAAAAGGTGTGCTTCAACATCTGCTCAACCGGGATATAGATCTCCCGGTTTTCTCCCGGCACATTGGATTTTCCAATGAAAATCCCTGATGCCGTCAAACCGGCCGGGGCTGGCAGTATTTTGGAGCGGGCTTTCTCCATATGGGAAAAGACAGCCTGTTGGCAGCCAGGCAGTTGCAGCCATCCTGCCAATTCTGTTGAGGTCAACAGAAATCCGGAAGTCGGAGTCCATTTCTTATGGAACTTTTCCATTCGCTTAGGAGAGATTTTGCGGAGGCGCAAAAAATGGGGAGCGCTCATCGCTCCCAACGCCACCGCGATGGTTTGCATCCGTGCTTTTGATTGCGAACCTGTAACATACAAACGAAAGAAAGTCCAGATTCCTGTCTCCTCTGTTTGTTGTTTTGTCTGCAGTTCCTGTAAAACTGGATGGTCTGGCTCCTTCAGACTTTTCGTTTTTGACCGTTCCCGACTTTTTTGCGGATCAGCAACCAATTCGTCCCAAACTTCTCTCCAAGAGAAAGTTCCTAGATTGGGACGATTCATGAGGCGTTCCGCTTTTCGGATGACGCGGGACAGTTCGCCTTTTGCAGCCGGCCACAGGGTCAGATCCAACCAAACCTCTTCCCCATCCTTCAATTTCCCGGCTCCTATGGCATACAACACCTCATGCAAAGGAGCTTGATGTCCCACCGTGAAAAACGGCAATGCGCAAAACGAATCTGCACGAGCGGAAACGATCTCCGCTACGATCACGTCTTTCCTAGGAGGAAGCTCAAGATTTGGGTGTTCTTCCAAAGGAATTAAATACACCTCAGGGAAAACGGCTTCAAAAACAGATTGAAAGCCCATTTTACGGATATCCGGTACAGCGAAATAAAACTTCACCTTCCCGGAAGGGCCTGCACAGTGCACGAGAAACCGAAAAGTAAGTTCCCCGAACTGTCGACGAAGCTTTGAAGGCAACCCCAAATTCTCTAAATTTCGCAGAAAGTATTGCACACTTTCCCACCCTGCTCCCGGAAATCCAGCTTGCGGAAGAGCCTGCCAATACTGAGTGGCCTGTACCGGTCCCTCTCCTGGTTTGCACCATCTCCGGCGTGACAGTAAAAAAGAGAGCAAAAGCATGCCCTCCTTCCCATTCCGGTGTTTAGTTGTTCAAAGGCCAAACCCATCATGTCATGCTCACCAGCACAATAAAGAACTAATTTTTGACTTCTTCACTCCTTTCTTGACACATAAAAAGGACAGGTACTCCGATTTGGAGCCTGTCCCATTTCTGACGCAATACCATACTACCACGAAAACCGTTTCAGTGGAGTCCCAACTTTGTTCCGACTTTATTCCTTTTATGTTTCAAAAACGTCCCTCTAATGCTCCATGTTTGTTCCAACTGTCTTGGATTCTCAGAGGCTTAGTTGGTTAAAACGTTCCTTGAACCTTATCTTGTGATCAGAGACAAAGTGAATCGTGATATTTGGGTGCTATTTTTAATTTTCCTGTACTCATTAAGGTAGCGATCCATTCTTTTTTCCTTGTCTACTTCAAATGAACACAAAAAGGATAGATAAGTATACATTTGTGCGATTGAACCTTCTGATTTCACCTGATTATAATGAGGGCACTAGGCGGAAAAAACTAAAAAGATGGGAGGGGTATTCTTGAACCAGGATCAAATCTATGATCGAGTGGAAGAATGGTTGCGCTCCTATCCTAAATGGAAGACAAAAATAGAAACGCTTAAGGCCGAGATGGAAAATTTCCAACGGATAACTCAACGCTTACAATTGGTACAAGGAAAATCTGAGGGAATGGTAACAAATCCAACCTTAGACGCGGTGATACGACATTTAGAAATATTGGAACACGAATTGCCTGATCTAGAATTTGTTACCCGTTTAACTGAGATAGCACTCCGTTCTTTTTCAGAAGAGGAACAATTATTTATCCAATTAAGGTTCTTTCGAAAACAAGCTGTCATGAAGGTTGCCGATCAATTAAATCTTTCGCGTAGTGGATTTTATAGACGACGCACAGAGATCCTCGAAAGTTTCTATAAACTGATAGGTGGAGAAAATGCCTTGATCTGGTTGGACCGTCTAGATGCGCCTTTATCCGTTCCTTAATAATTTTGTCCCTACCATGTTAAAAGTTGAACTAGTTCAAGAGGGACTCCCGTACGGATTGACAAATGTTCCTTCGTTTCACCTTTATCAAATCGGGTTCCACATAAGAGAAGGTGGGCAGCAAATGACAAAGGTTCTAGGGACATCGGTCCATTTTCGTAGAAGACACACACCTCACCAAGAGGATATTTTTGTTTCCGTTCTCGCCATATCGAATACCCAATCTCAATTGCAGCAATTGCTCGTTGCCATTCCGAAGAAAGATTTGAATTTACATAAATCTCTTGTTGTTCTAGTGTAACATAGATTCCTCGGATTCCCTCAGGCATGGGTTGAAATACAACCTTCATCTCTCTCAAATTCGCAATTTTGAAAGGATCATTCGTTCCATATTGTTGAATGAGGGCTTTGGCTGCTTCGACCATTATATCGAACCTCCCTCATATCTTGGATGTGAGGTTTCCTTTGCATAACTTACTTAGATTTTCTTTGTTGCCGACCCATTTCGTCTTTTTTAAATAAGGTTCGCAAAAATATTTCTAAAAACTGTTTTTGTTCTTCATTAAACGGTTTTCCTTGAAATCGTATCTCCGCATGGCCTAATATCCATTGCAGATCGACACTTTCCTTTTTTCGCGGTCTGTCGGCCTGAGAGTCCAGATAACCTGCTTCCCGTAAAAGTTGTTCATAAGAGGTTCCTAATCCTTGGGCAAGTTTTCGGAGGGTTTCCGGTGTCGGTTTTTTCCGCTTGTCTCTCTCTACCATTGAAATAGCCGCATGGGATAAACCACATAAATCTGCCAATTCCCTTATGGTTAAATCCATATCCTCTCTTCTTTTGCGCACATATCCTCCAAGACTTTTGTCCATTCAATCCTCTCCTACTGTTGGGAAACCATATTTCACATAATGGTAACACCCGTTTCCAACTGAAGCAATAATAAGAACATAATTGTAAACAAAAGTGTGATTGAAACTTTAAAAAATAAAGTTGTATAATGGTAACACACGTTACTGGAAGGAGTTGGATAGAAGTGGCTCGACCAAAGTTCTACATTCATCAGGAAGCGTTTGTGGAAGCTCGAATCGATAGTGGTTTGTCCCAACGAGAACTGGCAGAAGCAATCGACTATAGCTTCAGCCACGTGAGTCAGGTGGAGCGGGGGGAACGGCATCCTAGCCCCCGGTTCGTAGAAAAGGTCTGCAAGCTGCTTAATAAATCCCGCCATGAACTTTTTTACACTGAAAAGCAAAAAGATTTTGCATCTTAATCTTCTCCGGGACCTCGATTTGAATAAAACCAGTTTCGTTTCTAGGACAGGCCCACCTACTAAATCCATCTTTGTTTCAATCGTGGTCCCAATCCTACTTGAAAGGGGATTAAACATGACCTCGCAATCGGGTAAAAACGGAACTTTTTTGTCTCCTTCCAGTCTCCCTAAAGAATCCCAAACCAAAGAGAAAAAGTATCCGACCTCCCAAAAAGAGTATGAAAAGTTGATGAGTCACGATTCGTATCGGCGAGTTAAAGGTCGTATTCGGCAGCAACGGTGGGAATCGAGACAATAAAATAAGGTCTGGTTGGGGATATGCTCTCTAGGTTAGCCACGTTTTTACCAACAAAACGGTTAGAATCGCTCCAAGGGCCACATACATAATGTTCAATCCAAAGTAAGCCAACGCCACTGCAACAATTCCACCCATCATTCCAATTGATTAAATGGATTCTTAGTTTTCCGTCGTTTCAGACTTTGTGAGGAAATTTCTTTTCAAATACTCCACGGCAGTATTCGCTATCTTGTCTTCACCTTCGACAGTAATGTTTTTATTATCATTTTCCACAATATTTTTCTCCACTTTGGTTTCATTGCCTTTTAGATAGCTATAAATAAACCCGACGATTCCTACTAACAGGACGAGCACCGCCAAGACGGTCAGTGCATTCAACAGAAACTCAAAGAAGGAACCCAAAAATGTGCCGGACGTTCCTCCCATGACTCCACCCATCATGCCTTGCGCCATACCCATTCCTGGACCCATCATTCCCTGGCCCATCCCCATTCCGGACATTTGCATGCCTTGTGGAATTCCGGGCGAGAAAACCCTCTCCAACAACCATACTACAAGGATGCCAACGAACGAGAACAGAGACAGCTTTAACCATTGATTTTTAACCATGATGTACCCCCTCGTTTTACTGAGAACTTATCTTCAATATAAAAATTAACACAGCGATATGGATTGGTTATGGAGATTTATGCTTCTTTTCATGCTTAAGACTAAACATCGATCACGAATCATCGAGGTGTCCCCAGTTCCCGCGGTGATCTATTTTACTCGATAAAGAAAAAGCCCCTCTTCTTCAACCGCTGGGTGTGAATCAATATCCACCATGGATTGGTTGAAGAGAGAAGAGCATTATTTGGTTAAACTCGCGAATATCGAACCTGCTTCTTTACTCAATCGTCCATGAAGAACCCCACTAATTTGGCATGATACGAGGTACTGACTTCAAAGTCTGAATGTTTCTTTTCCCAAGTTGTTTCGGTTACCTCTGCTGGTTGTACTTCTTCTAGTTGATCTTTTTCTCTTTCAACGACTACTTGTTGTGTCTCTTTTTGTTGTACTGATTCTTGTTGCACCGTAGCAGTAGCAATTTCAAACGTAGAAGCCCCCAAAAACAAAGAGGGATTAAACGTCAATTGACAGATCCAGTTCCTTAGTAATTCTCTTGTAAAGGGATGATTGAACCAATCCCTCTGTTCCGGTGTCAAATACTCAGGTAAAGGAATCGTTATGGTTGGTTTTTCACCAATGAGCGCTTGATGAACACCATTAATAAAAAGTTGAGAAATTTTTTTGCCAAAACTTTCTTCCTCAGTTTCTTTAAGTTGACTGAGATACTCGATCACCGGTTTTGGGGTGTCGGCAGGCAGGCGGAAGGAAATCATCTGTCCCGGTTGAAATCCGTGTTCCATCACAGATCACCTAGTTTGTAACTTCGTGTGGTTGTAATCCCTTGTATTTGAGATATATTGTCAACAGTTTGAAGTACGCTCTTGCGATCATCCAAATACTTTCTTTGGAGCTTACAAACCGAAGCGGATATCCTTCCTCCTGTTGGTTAATCGTTTCAAGGTACGGTTTCAGGAGCAAAGACCCTCCGCCAATTTGGTAGGCAACACGGATGCTTGGAACCTTATTCCACACACTCTTAACCAATTTGTATTCTTCTCTGGCTAACTTGACCAAAACTTCATCTACGATGGGTTGAATGCTTGTCCGCTTTCCCTTGACCCAGATGTGATTTTGCGCTTCAGAATTGTCTGCGGTTATAACGTCCACCAATTGCTGTCTGCTTTGAAATTTGTAACCGAAATCCCGATAGACCCGATCAATAATCTCGTCGAGATACGGGGAAACCCCTTCTTTAATTCCGTCGGAATAAATGTTGTCCACCGTTCCGTCCGAGTGAATGATGGCGGCATCTGTGGAAAGACCTCCGATGTCATTGATGAGTACGGTCATCTTGGTAAGTTCTTCATTGCGAACCGAACCGTCATCATTGGTCGTCAAATCGATCAACGCCACGTGACCTTCGATATTGACCAAAACCTCTTCAAACTTAAGACGTACAATTTTTCCACTGAGTTCCGGAGTGTTTTTGAAGTGAACCTCGTGTCGGTTGTTCTTAATTTTCTCCTTAAACTCTTTGCGTTTTCCTCTTTTGGCTTCACTTAGAGGCAATCCCGTTGAAAGATGATATGTAGCCTCAATGACTCCATTCTTTTCAGGAATGTTTACGGCTGCGTCATACGCAAGCACCGTCAAAAGCATGATGAGGGGCTGGTCACTCTCTGATTTTTCCGATTCTGAGGTTAATTCGTCGTTATGAGAATAGCCTGCTGCAAGTTTGCCGACCGCGAATACCCCTTCCCCGCGCTTTAACGCACTGGATACAATCTTCACGTGTACCCCGTCCAACGGGTGTTTTTCCAGTTCAACGATTTCGCGTGAATCGCCAATCTCCGCAATTACATTGGGGATATAAATTTCTTCCTGCAAACTTTCAGTATACGCTTTTAATGCATCGTTGCCAATGTCCACTGCTGCCATACGTGTGCTCATCCTCGTTACCTCCCCACAGTTGCAAAACCAACATTTGTATACTAGCTGTATACAAATTTTACGATTATTCATTCTACACTAAAGAATGTTATTCCTTCCGAAACTCCAATAACTCGGTGCGAAAAAGGTAGCATCCGAATTGAATCGAATGCTACCTGTTCCATTATTACTGGTTGAGAACAATTTCTTTGTTTTCCGGATTTTTGAGGAAATTTTTCTTTACATAGTTATAACCAAACCCAATCAGCCCGACAACCAGAGCGACAACCGCCAAGATGGTGAATAAGGAAAAGACTGAACCAAAGATTGAACCAAGGGACGAACCGGCCATACCTGTACCCGAGCCCATCATACCGCCCATCATTCCTTGACCCATGCCCATGCCTGAACCCATCATCCCCATACCTGACCCCATCATTCCTTGACCCACACCCATACCTGACCCCATCATTCCTTGACCCACACCCATACCTGACTTCATCATTCCTTGACCGATCCCCATTCCAGATCCCATCATCCCTTGCCCCATGGACCCTGCACCGAACTGCGCCCCTTGAGGCATTGCGGGAGTGAAAACGATTTGCAGCAGCCAGAGCACCAGGATACCAACCAGTGAGAAAAGCGACAACTTCAACCAACGATTTTTAACCATAATGTACCACCTCTTTTAAGTTTGATCAGCTGAAAAAGTTTGATCTTCAATCTTAATTTAACAACCCGATATGGATTGGTTATGGAGATTCATGATTTTTCAATTTTACCGCGCCAACTTCTGTGATCGAAGGACATCTGTACTACTTTCGTTTCTGCCCTTTTGAAGAATCACCTTCAACGACAGGATTTTCTGCCTTGAATTCACCTTCTGCCGCAACGTTCTCCGCCTTGGTTTCAGTTTGAACGACAACTTTCTCTACCTTAACTTCACTTTCGACAACTGTTTTGTCTGCCTGGGTTTCGTTTTCAACAACGGTTTCCACAGATTGGGTTTGACTTGCAACCAGAGAATTCACCGCTTTAGTTTCATTTTTAAAATAGTTGTAAACAAACCCAATCAACCCGACGAAGAGAGAGATCGTAAGCACCATCAAGATAAGTCCGGAGAGGGAACCCAGCCAAGAACTTTGCGACATTCCTCCAATCCCCATCATTCCGTTCATTTTCTGGGCGATGCCCATACCTGATCCCATCATTCCCTGTCCCATCCCGAATCCAAACCGCTGCGTTCCCGGCGAAATTGCGGGTGTAATTACAGCTTGTGTTAATCCAAGCACCAAGACAGCAATCAGAGAGAACAGAGCCACCTTCAACCATCGATCTTTCACCATTATGCATCACCTCATCTTTATAAGTTTCAGATCACGGAAGCTTGATCTTTAATCTTAAGTTAACATCGAGATATGGATTGGTTTTGGAGAGCGACGCGACATATCTCGAATCTCTATCGTTTTTGCATGTCAAGGACATTAAGCCTTTGCGACATTCCTCTTAACCAAACTATAGATAAACCCAATTACCCCCACAAAAAGAACAATAACGAACAGGATCATCAAGATGGGACCGATGGAACTAAAGAGCGAACCCGTTAGAGCGCTGAACGTGTTGCCACCCATGTTAGTACCCATGGTTCCACTCATGTTACCGGACATGTTTCCATTCATCATGCCCCCCATCATCATACCGCCCATCATTTTCTGTGCCATGCCCATGCCTGAACCCATCATTCCCATTCCCATACTTGGACCCATCATCCCCATACCGTTGCCCATTCCGCCACTCATCGATCGCATGTTGGAACCCATGCCGTTGCTACCCATAGCCCCCATGTTTTGACCCATTCCACCAGCCATGGAGCCCATGCTTGAGCCCATTCCGCTGCCAATGGAACTCATAGTAGAGCCCATGCTACCGCCCGTAGAACTCATCGTTGAACCCGTTCCGGTTCCCATGGAACCCATGGTTGAGCCCATTACACTACTTATGGAGTTCATACCGGGCATTTGAATCCCTTGAGACACCCCAGGTGAAAGGAACGTCAGAAAAAGCATCTGCAACAATCCAATCACCAAGATGCCAACGAGTGAAAAGACAGCCAATTTTAACCATCGACTTTTCACTATATCGTACCCCCTCTTGATGAAATTTGTTTAAGATCAGCTGGAATGCTTGACCTCTAATATTAAACTAACATCGTGATATGAATTGGTTATGGAGAGCAATGATTTTTTCTCGACGTTTTCCGTGTCATCATCAAGACTTTGAAAACTGTTGTTCTCAGGAAGTGGTCAAAGCGATTGAGGTAGCACTTGAACAGTTCGCGAAGCTAACTCACTTTGATCATCTAGCCCATTCTTCGTGATAGAACACGCGTCTTAATCCGCGATAATTTATAAAAAAGGCAGCATCCGAATGATCGAATGCTACCTTTGCAATGGTTACTTCACGATAAGTTTGGCCGACATACTATCCATACCGGACAGCGTGCCTACCATGTTGAATTCGCCTTGACGATCGGCGACAAATTCAACCGACTGTTCTTGGTTAGGCGCTACATTGTCGATTTTAATGTTGGTTCCCTGAACCACCAGATTGTTCGGCTTATCCTCTTTATTCTTCAAGGTGAGCTTCACCTTGGTTCCTTTTTCAACGGCAACGGTTTTCGGTTCAAAAGACATATTATTCGCGGTTACCACGATCTCTTTCGTCTGGCTGTTTGTCTGGGGAGCCGAATTTTGGGTATTCGTTGACGCGGTTGGCTTGCTTGTTGAACAACCTACCAAAAGTCCAACAGACAGCAGTGCAGCAGCAAATGGAATCAACACTTTTTTCTTCATCACAAATCTCTCCCTCTCCTATAGTTGCTTTGTTTACTGATTAAACAACCTCATTGGTTTGAGGCTTTTTGAGGAAATTTCTTCACATATTTATAAGCAAACCCTATTAATCCCACAAACAGAGCAATTACTGCCAAAACTGTCAGCACTGTCAAGATTGAGCTAGCGAAGGAACCCAGAAGAGTACCGGACGACATGCCTGCGCCCGACCCCATCGTGCCAGCCATCATTCCCTGACCCATGCCCATACCTGAGCCCATCATTCCCATACCTGAGCCCATCATTCCCATACCTGAGCCCATGCCAGTCTGGGTGCCCTGGGGCATCGCGGATGAAAAGAGATTCTGAAAGATCGCTTGCAACAATCCGAATACTAAGATACCTGCCAACGAGAAAAGCGACAGTTTCAACCAACGATTTTTAACCATTACGCCCCCTCCTTTTGAGTAAAGATTTTAAGAAAGTTAGAATGTTTGTCCACCGATGCAATATAACATCGAGATATGGATTTCGTATGGAGATGACATTTTTTCTAAGTCCATAACATGCCCAAAATAATCGATCCCCCGATCAATAACGCGGTAAAAACGATTAATAGCACCGTTAGCACAAAATTTAAAGCGTCGTACAACAGATCAGTAGCCATCACTCCTTTCATCGTCGCCATCATGTTTGACATTGGGGTGAACCAATCAACAAAATTCATCTGCGCAGAGAACAAGTGTTTCATCATCGCGGTTCCCATTGTCAGATCCGAGTTCATCGCTCCTCCGGTCGAAATTTGATCAAGTCTCGGTGGGGAGGTCCACATAGCTAACAGTGATAACAAAAGAAACAAGGTTGTAAAAGAGAAAAGCCATTGATAAAATCTTTTTCTATTCTTTTTCATTGGCTGTTCCTCCCTCTCTGCGTAAAGTAAGTCCGATTTTGATACTAAGAGGAATAATCGCCAACAATAACAACATAAGAAAAGCTAGCATAAAGTTTAAAAATCCATCGTTAAGTGCAATCCCCATCATGGATGCCATCATGGAATTATTCATTGCACTCATCATTCCCATCATAAAGCTTTCCTGTTGAGTAGAAGATGTAACGGGGGCGAGCATCGAAATCAGAACTCCGGAAGCAACAAACAATATAAGCACCGCTATGGAGCGAATCGCGAGCACAGACCATCTGTTTGTCACACCATTCCCCCCTTTCTATTAATCTCCTTTGTTTTCTTTTTGTGAGATATCTTGTAAAATATAACGTTTCTTATAAATGTGCCAAACGATGCTTGCGATTGATAAAAGAGCCACAAATTCATGAACCGCGAAGGCAAACGTTCCAAACACATATGGAATATTTGCATGAAACCAGAGTAAAAAACCGCTGAGTATGAGCAAAATAGTTGTGAGAAGGGTGAATCCCGCGAAACCCTGTTTTCCGATAGGAAACCACTTACCCTTACTAGCGCTTCCCCTAACAATTCTTGCGATCTCATAAATTACAACCAGCACTGCCAAGACGATAAACAGAACGCCTACAAGTCGATGCACAAAGTCGGCAAGCGTAAAATTATATCCAAACATCCAGCCGAATTTGGCTCCCATCATTGCAAAGCCGGAAAGTGCCAGCAGCAAATAGAGAATCGTCCAGATCCAATGCGAAATAAAGTCAAATCGAACTTTAAGGACTTTTTCGGTCATAAAATCGTCCCTTTCTGTTTCTCACCACTTCAATCTACTTCAGATCGCTCACCATTACCGATTCACGACTTACTTCAGACGCTGCGCCTTGTTTGTGAGCCGGTTTTTATTTCTGATTTAATCGTACTTTTTAACTGCGTTCTGTTTCGACGGATTCTTCGTGATTAGCTTCAAGCGCCGAATTGCTGACGGTGTTGTCCTTTAGTATCCGTTTAAAGTACAGGAACATTCCGACACCCGCTCCAATAAGCAGCAGTAATACCACGCTCTGGATTGCTACATTTAAAACATCTCTCATAAACATACTCAGAAACATGCCCCTCATCGACTTCATCATCAAATTCATTGTGCTAGCGTTGAATCTGGACATTATAAACTCGATAAAAGATACAACTGCTAATGTAATCCCGGAACCGATGATTAATTTAAGCCAAGTTCCCTGTTTAACAGTCTCCAATTTTTTTAATCTCTCCAACATATTCAAATCCCCCTCTCTACTCAATTAGACGTTTTGGGTTATCGATTCTTTAGATCCTTTTTTCAATAAAGTTAAAACGTAACCCACTACCCCGACCAGCAATGTGATTACGAAAATAATCAGGATCAAATTAAACACCATTGAGATTTTATCAACCGTGGTTTGCGACTGCATTGTACCCATATTGCCATTCATATTGCTGCCATTCATGTTACCGCCCATGTTACCGCCCATGTTGCCAGCCATGTTGCCAGCCATGTTGCCATTTGAATTACCAATGGTGTTGCCGTTCGCGTTGCTTGATTGCGAGTTGTTTCCCATGGTGTTCAAGTTAGCCATAGTCTGGTTCATGGAGCCCATACCTTGTTGAACTATTCCAATTCCCTGCTGAATCAAACTGATACCTTGTTGCACGGAATCCTGTTTTTGTTCATCCTTTTTTCCTTGAGTAGCGTCCCCATTTTTATCTTTTGTTGAATCAGAACCCGCGTTCATTGCGCCACGGCTTTCAAGGATTTTATTGACACCTTGATTAATCATGCTCATTCCTTGGTTTATTGAGCTCATCCCTTGATTCATCATTGGTATTTGATTCGCCATCGACATTCCGGCATTCATACCGGGCATATTATTCATCCCTTGCATGTTGTTCATGCCCTGCGTATTGTTCATGCCGGACATGCCTGACATATTGTTGTTCGACATTCCAGGCATACTTTGCATTCCTTGGTTTGTTGACGTGCTTGAATCACCCATGCCCATGCCCATTCCGGATGCCTGGTTTTGGGAGGATTGATTGTTTAGGAGCTATTCCTGTAATGAATTAAATTGTGGTTTGCAAAAGAAAGAGCGCCTCCTGTATGCTGGGTCTCGGAATGGCGCACATTCACTGCCCTAATTAAGAGGAGGACGCTTACTATGAAGCATAGCCAATCTAGCAAACAAAATCAACGTATTCAGCGAATTTCTGATACCACATTGGTGATTGGAACAGACATCGCCAAACACAACCATGTGGCCCGAGCTTTTAATTACCGAGGCATTGAACTTGGCAACCGGTGCTTATTCCAGAACGATGAACAAGGCTTACTGAACCTTCTGGCGTGGGCAGAGTCCCTAAAGCAGAAGAACGGCATGAACGACGTCATTCTGGGTGTTGAGCCAACTGGTCACTACTGGTTTTCCTTGTTCCACTTCCTAAAGGGACATGGTATCCAGGTGGTGTTAGTCAATCCACATCATGTCAAGAAAAGCAAGGAACTCGACGACAACTCTCCTACCAAGAACGACATCAAAGATGCGAAAGTCGTCGCCAAACTCGTCATCGACGGTCGCTACACGGAGCCGCAGCTCCCGGAAGGCGTCTACGCCGACCTGCGCGTGCTGATGAATCAGCGGGATCGTCTATGCGGGGATTTGAACCGCGTGAAAGGAAGAATCCACAATTGGTTGGATCGCTTCTTTCCCGAATATACGCAAGTCTTTAAAGATTGGGAAGGTAAAGCTTCTCTTATCACTCTTCAGCACTTTCCATTACCACAAGATGTGGTGAAAGCCGGTGAAACATCGATCGTGGCCACATGGAAGAAGAATGACGTGAAGCGTGCCGTGGGCCCCAAAAGAGCACAGTTGCTGTACGGGAAAGCCCAGAAGTCCATCGGCCTTACGGAAGGCGTTACAGCAGCCAGGCATGAGCTAGCCATGTATCTGGAGCAGTACGCCATGCTGTGCAGGCAAATTGAACAACTGATGGAGCTTGTGAAGGAACTGGTAAAACAAATCCCCGGCGCCTCCCACATGATGAGTATCCCTTGCATTGGACTCATCACCGTGGCTGGGTTTCTAGCGGAAGTCGGGAATTTATCCGGTTATGACCACAGCCAGCAAATCGTACGCCATGCGGGACTTAGCCTACGGGAAAACAGTTCCGGCGAGCGGAAAGGACAGACGACGATCAGTAAGCGTGGCCGCTGTCGCCTCCGAGCGTTGCTGTTTCGGGCGGCACTAACCATGGTCGCTAAGAATCCGGAATTCCGTGCACTGCATCGGTATTTCACCACACGCAGGGATAACCCGCTGAAGAAAAAGCAATCGATGATCGCCATCTGTAACAAGTTAATTCGCGTCTTATTTGAGCTTGGAACCAAGCAAAAGGAATACGACGCCCGTAAGGTGCTTGGCCCCCATCGAGAGGCTCAATTACAAGCAGCAGCTTAATTTAATTACAAGTTTAGCAACTCATCTCTTTCTGCGCTTATGACACAGATTGATCTTTGACAAACGAAGCACGGATAGGCTGGGACCAATTTATTCCATTAGGGCAACGACCCCGTTTAGGAGCTTGCCCGGCCTCCACCCCTTGAGAGGTAGAACGAAGGAATGTAAGGGCATAGACCCAGGGAGATATGGGAGGGTTAACTGCAAGGGTACATGTGGAGATCCATTTGCGACCATAGGTTTTTAAAACGAGGTAGCACCACCTCTATTCCCGCCAACAGGTCGATCCCATATTTTCACTTTTCGTCAAATATTATCCATGGGTGCTTCGTACGTCAAAGATGAAATATTGTGATAGAGCGAGAAAAACGTAGAAAACATTAATTTATTGAGGGAGTGATTGAACCGCGGTAACCAACTTGTCTTTATAGAGAAATGCGGCTCCTCCAGCAAGTCCGATCAGCGACAGCACTAAAGTAAAAATCATAAGTTTTTTGAAAAAGCGTTTCATTGCTTTCTCCCCTTTCTATAAAGCGATGTTTTATTAAATCTCAACTTGTTAATGGAAGAGAAAATGAAAATCTGCTGCCTTGTCCCAACTGACTTTCCACCCAGACCTTTCCGCCATGCAACTCAACCAGTTGTTTTACAATTGCAAGCCCCAGACCAGTTCCTCCCGTTTTTCTTGAACGGGATCGATCCACCCGATAGAAGCGTTCAAAAATGCTTTCCAATTCTTCCTCGGGAATTCCGGTTCCCGAGTCCTGCACGGAGACGATCACCCCATGCTTCTTGTCCTCCTTAATGTCCACAACAATCCTGCCTCCATTGGGCGTATGCCGGATTGCGTTGCTGAGCAAGTTGTGCATTACTTGATTTATTCTTTCCTGATCGATATTTAAGACCGGTATAATCTGCCCCGTTGAAAAACTTAACGAGATTCCCTTCTTTTGAGCGAGGATAGTTGCTTCTTGAACGATCCTAGACAAGAAGGTCCGAAGATCGGTTTCCTGCTTGTGAAGCGTAAGTTGTCCATTCGAAGCCAACGAAAGATCTCTCAAATCCGTGATTAGACGGGTAAGGAGCAACATCTCCTTATGGATGGATGCGAGTTCCTGCTCAGAAGGAGGAACCATTCCGTCCATCATTGCCTCAACGCGACATCGCGCCACCGTCAGCGGGTTACGAAGTTCGTGCACAATGTCGGCGTAAAATGCTCTTCGATTTTCTTCAGTCTGCTCTAACGAAGCAGCCATGCTATTAAAGCTCTTTGCCAATTGTCCGATTTCATCGTCCGATTTAACTTGTACCCTTTCTCCAAGATCACCATTTGCAATCCTATCAGCCGCCTTGGATAGCTTTCGAATCGGACGGGTAATCAACAAAACAACCAGAAAACCGGACGCGAAAGAGATCAGGATTGATATTAATCCGGCTAAAATATAGGAGAAATCTAAAGCTTGAAAGAACCGATCTGTCGATCCCCCAAAAGGGTTGAACATCATTTGCATGTGCTGACCCGGAAAATAGAAATCAAGCGTGATTTTAAAAATCGCTCGTGCAAGCAACGCCATAATTCCCATCGAGATAAATGAGACAATGAAAAACGCGATCGTCAATTTTTGCGACAACTTGTTCATATGCCTCACCTCTTGAACTGATATCCAACCCCGATAACCGTTAGTATATATTGGGGTTTCTGCGGTTGATCCTCAAGTTTGTGCCTTAGATTTTTGATGTGACTGTCCAGGGTTCTTTCAAAACCTTCATATGAATACCCATACATCGCTTCAATTATTTGAGGTCGAGAGAGAACCTGTCCGGCATTTTCCATCAAAACCGCAAGCAATTTAAACTCTGTCGGAGTAACCTGTATTTCCCTTCCGGTTTTCCAGACCTGGAGTGACTTCCTATCAATGACCACCTCGTCAATCATCAATCGGTCCTGGTCTGTTTCCGGACGCCATAAACGTCGCAACAGAGCTTTGATCCGGGCAACCACTTCGCGAACACTAAACGGTTTTGTAATGTAGTCATCTGCTCCAATGTCAAGTCCAAGAAGTTTATCACGTTCTTCATCCCGAGCGGTAATCATGATGATCGGGACGTTTGAACTGGAACGAAGAGTCTGACATACTTGAATTCCGTCCTGACCGGGCAGATTCAAATCAAGCAAAACTAACGTAGGGTTCAATTGATGAAAAACTTTTACCGCTTCGATTCCATCCCCGACAATCTCAACGTCGAATCCTTCATTTTCCAAATATATTTTTAACGTGTCGGCAATTGCCAGTTCGTCTTCAACAATCAAAATGGTATGCCCTTTCATTTCCTCGCACCCCCTCGCTTCAATCTTTCTACGAGAATCGACATACCTTTTATTTTTTCGACACAGATAATCCCGAATTTCGAAAGTGACATAGCTTTAATTGCTAAAAAAGTGCCCTAATCTTTGGTAGAATGGTGTTTGTCGGAACAACATCACCCAAAGAAAGGAGCACCTGTTAGGTGAAGTCTACCACAAATACCTCCCAAATGAAAACTGAATTTACGTTAAAGAACGCTACTTCTTACGCCGGTGGCAAGGTTGTCTTGGATTTCCTTGAGAAAATAAAGCTGGAAGGTGCTTTTCAACAACTCGACTGTACCAAAGGGGGTAATTCGATCTTCCCTTTTTGGAAGATCCTCCTCTATCTTGTAGTCGGCTGGCTGTTCGGTTGTCAACGATTGTTCCACTTTCGCACCCTTCAGAACGACTCTCTCATCAAGCGATTCTTAGGTGGACGGTGTCCTCACCATTCCCTGCTGTACAAGGAACTGGGGCGACTTGCTGCAAAGAGCCCTTCTTTGAAGTGGCAACTTCGGCAGCTTACTCACCACGTCATAGCCCCTCATTTACCGGAATCTCTCATTCTGGATTTTGATTCAACCGTCGAGACGGTCTATGGAAACCAAGAAGGAGCAGAAATAGGAGTGAATTCAAACAAACCCGGTCGAAAGAGCTATCATCCCCTTCTCGTGTTTGAAGGGCAATCCCGTTTTTGCTTAAATGGGGTTCTTCGTCCAGGTAATACGCATTCCTCTACCAATGCGATTGAGTTTGCGAAAACCACACTCGAGTTACTTCCTTCCGGTTCCAATGTCAAATTTGCTCGATTTGACAAAGGGTTTGGGGGAGAAGAGTTTTACCGGTTTTGGGAACAGAAACGAATCGGCTATGTAGGAAAACTGAAATGGACAAAACGCCTTCAAGATGCGATTTCTTCTTGCAACCATTGGAAGCGGTACGTAGACGAGGATATCGTGATTGAAGGCATCACACTGATCTACCAAGCTACGACATGGAAGAAACCCCGGCGTGTCGTAATAATCCGGAAAGCCGAACGCTATGATTTGGATCAATTGCAACTGTACGATTTTCTTTGGGAGTATGAAGCGATCGTCACCAACCTGGATTGGTCACCGATAGACATCTGGCGGTTCTACAACCAACGGGCATGTGTAGAGAATTCGATCAAAGAAGCCAAGAACGGGTTCTCCATACATGCTATTGCAAGTTCCGATTTTGAAGCCAATGAAGTCGACATGCTCATCAAGCTTTTCACCTATAACTTGTTTCAACGCTTCAAGAAAGACTGTTGTGATCCCATCCACCAAGGGTTTACCATACAACGGTTCCGTCAGGACTTTCTACAAGTTGCAGGGATATTGGTGAGTCACAGCAGAACCGTGATCCTCAAAATCGCCGATTGTTTCAGCAATCGTTGGATCTTGGAGCAGATGATGGTAAGGGTAGCCCAATTGGAGTGAATTGGGAAAAAATTGAATGGAAACTACGAGAGCCCGTATCGGTGGGGAGGGGGAAAGTGTGCCCAAGAACGAGAAACAATTACCATATCATGTAAAAACGCTTCCAGTTTGCAGACCAACCCACAAATTCCCATTCGAATCGAGGGTCTCTATAATTGGCTTTCGAAATTTGGGATAATATAAAAAAAATTTGTGTTGAAAGTTTGTGGTATTTGTGATGAAAATGTGAAGTTCACCTTGTCCAACCAGCGAAATATCCGTAAAAATTAGAGAGATCCTTCTGGATCTCCCGAGGTTAACTCTTATTCCTATTTTTGGTTCAGTGTTTCGATCACAAGAAAGATATCCTTATAATAACGCTGAATCCGAGTAACTTTAAAACCCGCCTGCTTGATTAGTTCAAGGGTATTGCGGTTTAAATGACAGCCGTCACATAGTCGTTTCCATACAGGTGTCAGCCAGTCCTGTAATCGCCCCAGAATCGGATCATCCAACCGCACATGTTCAAAAAAAAGCACTTTCCCATCTGATTTGCAAACCCGATTAATTTCTGCCAATGCTTTAACAGGATCAGGTATCGTACAAAGTACCAATGTGTTAACCACCGCATCAAAAGAATTATCCGGAAAAGGGAGCTGCTCCGACTTAGCTGAAATTACCTCTATTGGAACATGAGCATTCTTCGCTCTCGTCAAAGACCGTTCAATCATTATAGGTTCCGGCTCGATCGCAATCACCTTTTGAGCCTCTTTGTAATATGGAAAGTTTAATCCCGTGCCTGAACCAATTTCCAAGACATTGCCGGGTAAATTGTGGACCAATTTCTTTCGAATCTCACGGAACCCTCTTTTTTCCAAAGGTTCCATCATCGTATCATACAACCTTGGAAACCATTTGCTCATTATTTTCACCTCCGCAGCAATCTTTTTTTCTCTTATTTTCTCCTTAACAAAAGGAGCTTCTGCTTCATCTCGTCCTCGCTGATCTCTCCCCGAGCGAATCGTTCCCTTATAATCTGGATTGACGGATCTTCTTTCCTGTCAAAAGCTTTTCCCAGCAATTTAAAGGTAAAGTATATTGCCAACCCAACGATAATGATAAAGAGTATCATAAAGAATAACATCATTAGCATTTTAAAAACCAACCCCCAACTGATTATTATTAATGAAAGAGCAGCGTAAAACAGTAAGCCGAGTATAAGCCAGAGTGTTAAGTTGAATATCCCCCACCAAATCTTTTTGGACATATCGGGGAGCTCCTCCTTGAAATTTTGATGGCATCGTACGTTTCTCACAATGCCAGTTGTTCCCCTCTGATTCCGGGAAATATACTTATCGTTATTCTCTTTTCAGATATTGTACTAACTAAATGTGATGAAAGTTTGATGTAGAGTAGAGAACTGAAATTTCATCGGAGGGCGCAAGCCCTCTTTTTACTTTTCCAACTCCCCCTTCATCAAACCGTACGTGAGGTTTTCCCTCATACGGCTTTCCGATGTTCTTCTTCCTTCGGCGTTACAGTACTTCCTTCAACTAGCGAGCTTCTTGAGCCCCGCAAACTGGGCCGCCATGGCCGCCTGTCGGGACTTGCTGTGTTTGTTACGACGGTTGCGCTTCTTGTTCCAGAACAGGGTGAGGCGCTTTCGGATATACCAGTCGATTTTATTCAGGAACTTATCGGAAAAGGAATCCAGTCCGTAGTAGTTCTTACACCCTTGTATCTTCGGGTTGAGTTCCTCCACCATCCGGTTCATCGTCCAATACAGACGATTGCGCGGCTCGGTTACTTCCTTCACCTTCTGTCTCATGTTCTTCATCGCCTTCTTCGAAGGGTAGCTGCGAAGAATAGAGACTACCTTGTTGCCTTTCATCATCTTCGGTATTTTCCGGTGGTGCATCCCCAGAAAGTTGAAGCCTTCTTCATCTCCCCAAAGGTTGACAAGTTAGACTTCGCCTTGTTCATCTCCAGTTCCAGTTTTCCGAATACCGCTTTGAGGACATTGATCGCCCTCAGGGCTTGCTCTTTGGTTTTGCAGAGGACGACAAGATCGTCGGCATAGCGTACTAGTGTTCCGGTTTCCGCAAACTTCTTTTCCCAGATCGTGTCCAGGTAGTTCAGGTAGATGTTTGCCAGAAGCGGACTGATGACGCCCCCTTGCGGACTTCCCAGGTCGGTTTCGTGAAACTGATCATCTTTCACGAACCCTGCCTTGAGCCACTTGCGGATGAGTTTCAGTATTCGGCGGTCACTAATACGTTGTTCCACCAGTTGCATTAGTTTCTCGTGCGATATGTTGTCAAAATATCCGCGAATATCGATATCGACGACCCAGTATACGCCTTTCTTTACGGCCCGCCGCTTCCGCCGTTCGCCTTGACCCGTTTCCATGCTTCCCAAAGAATGTCGCCGCGGTGCACCGTGCACCTTGTCGTACAGCGCGTGAAATCGCCGCCTGGGGTTTCCCTTGGCCGCTAGGTATAGTACGTTTTGGAGTTGTTGAGCTTTTACTTTGGCGTTGTTAGCAGATTTCACTGCATTCACTGACTCTTACCTCCTCCGGTACGTGAACAAAGCAGGGGTCCTTCCCTCCGCAAGGTTGTGTTGTCCTTGCTTCATGGGTACTACAACCCCCTCCGCCTCCCTCCCCGCAGCTCGCCATTTCACCTTTCGGGCTTATAGGTTCGCTCTTTACGGCTTTTACCGTGCGAGGTAGGGTTTCCCTAGTTTCAAGTCACAACTTTCTCAACATGCCGATCCCTATACACCGGAGAGTTCTTCCGCGCTGCGTTTCCAAGGACTTCACGCGTTCCGTGGCCTTCGCCCATATTTCCGGGGCTCGGCTCTCTCTTGTCCTGTTTAGGTTCTTTTTGACGATGCGGCAGGATTCACTTGATGTTACGGCCTGCTGATTCGCTCGCACTCCAGCAGGAGTTACTTTGTCACGGGGCTTCAACCTTAGGATCTCTCCACCAGTTGCCCGTCAGCTACGAGGCGACTTGGCTCTTACCTCGACCGGACTCGCACCGGCTAGTTGTGCCTAACTTGGCTAGGCGCGCGAAACAAAAAATCCATCGCAACAGTTGCGATGGATTCTCGTCAAAACTTCTCGCTTCTCTTTTCAATAGCGCGTATAAATCGCCACATGAAATAAAATGTCCCAGCCAAAAGCGCTAATCCCAAAAGTATTCCGATCCCCCAAAATGCAGCCATCCCAAACATCATATTTGGAGACATTCCCTGAATAGTCCCCGTACCCATACACATAATTTTTAATCCTCCCTCAATAAATTAATGTTTTCTTCGTTTTTCTCGCTCTATCACACTATTTCACTTTTGACGCACG
>NZ_JBHSHC010000049.1:0-2116 GCF_042652925.1 Effusibacillus consociatus | reverse complement strand
GATTTCAGTTATCCACAGCACCCCTTGGGGTGCCTACTTTTAGGCCTATACTGTCGAACCCGGGCGAAAATCAGCCGGAGTTACAAGAAATCTTGAGCTATTCGCCGCTTTTACAGCAGGTCCACGCCTGGAAAGAAGCGCTTGGGGAATGGTACGACTGTACACCCGATGCCAAAGTAGCTGCTATCTGGTTCGATCGCTGGCTGGAACAAGGCGAACGTTTGCAGCATCCGGCGATCGCCGCCTGCATCAAAACGATGCGAAACTGGCGAACGGAGATCCTCAATTACCATTCTTGTCGTTGGACCAATGCGGCGGTTGAAGGGAGAAACAACCGAATCAAAGCTTATCAACGCCGACATTACTTCACTCGGAACCGGGAGCGTTACGTCCAAGGGCTTCTGGTCGAATGTAACCGCGGGCGATTTGGTACGTAGAGTCAAGCACTAACTTTGGTGTTGAACCATTTTTTGTAGAGAAAAACGGGTCAAACAGATAGGGTATGTTTTCTTTTTTAATCCCCGGACCATTATCTCTAATGGAAACCACAACCTGTTTAGGAGTGTCATAAAGCAAAATTTCTAAGTGCCCGTTATTCCGCACTGCTTCAAGAGCATTCATTAAAATGTTAGAAACCGTTTCTTGTAGATGTACTTTATCGCACAACAATAGTGGATCAAACTTTTTTATAATATCAACACTGATTCCCTTTCCCTCTATGTAAGGTTTCATCGAAAAGAGGGTATTATCAATAATCTGACTTAATTTATGTGGGGTCTTTTCAACTATTATCTCTTTCATATGATGTTGAACACGATCAATCATTTTAAGCAAATGATTCGTGCTTTCATGTATCACATCTATATCTCGTATCAAATTCTGGTCTTTTGTTTCCTGGATATTATATTTAAGGCGGTCTGCTAGAATGTTGATCTTCCCGATTTCATTTTTTAGAGAGTGGTTATAGATTGCGGTACCGGAAGTTATGGCTTTAATCGCAGTATCCAATCTCTTTTTTTCCAGTTTTATTTTGACACCCAAGAAATCATATTTTATAGCAAGTACCACAACAACAACAAACCAAATAGGAATTGTAATTTCCATAAATCGGTATGCTTCGTAAATTTGTAGCACACTTAATGTATAATGCGCTAGAAAAAGATAAGCTTCTGGGAATGTAAAGAGGAGCGTTAGCATTCTGCTTCGTTTAATTGATTCATTCTTCTCCTTAATAAGTGAGGCAATCAATAAGTAGAATGAACACAGATAATATGGACATACCCAAACATACAATATATTCCAACTAAAAAATTGCTCGGGATAAATCAAAAACAGCATGCTAATGGGCGGTAATAACAACAGAAAACCTAGGATTTTTTTGATTTTTTCTCTGAAAAAGCCACTGTAACAGATAGAAAACATTAAAAACGTATAAGGCAGCCCTGTTTCAGCAGTAAATGAAAAAACTAAACGGATAGTGTAAATATAGTCCCGAACGGTTGAGTCTACTAAGTGGTTTGTTTCCAAAAAAGGCAGAGCTATATCCATTATAATTCGACTAATTGCAGCACATCCTCCGGTAAATAAACAATAGGCCGTATAACGAATATAATCTGTCTTGGAATCGGTAAGGATTAATACAAATGCTACTACCCACGCAATAATTAATACTAATATCATTAATCCTTCCTCCTCGCTCTGCTGCCTTATTTATACCGGAATTATCAGAGGTTTATTTTGCAGATTATCTATCCACTTTTCTTTTTTATGACAAACTACGATAGGATATTTCACGTAGTTAAGTACCGGAAAATCATGTTTAGAATCCCCGATTGCAATTGTCTTCGAAGGATCATATTTCTGGATCTCTCGAAGCTTAAAATCAGCCAACTTGCTTAAATCGACTTCACAACGATTACCATTTGGTTTGACTGAAAGGCAAACATAAGGTACATTGAAGTATTTTGCATATTGCTTTATAAGAGGTTCTATATTGTGAGAAAGTAAAACTACCTTTACACCTTTCTTTTTCAAGTGGACTATTAGTGTTGCCGCTGTAGCATAATGCCCATAAGCTGACGGAATTGCCTGTCCGAGAGATGACGAATATAATGAC